>JBLIZX010000263.1:0-2355 GCA_048860285.1 Macromonas sp.
ACCAAACCTTCACTCCGGAGTTGGGGCAGACGGTGGCGATGGAAGAGTTGCTCAGCAAGTTTGACGTGGATGACATCGCTCCGGAGGCGTTGCTGTTCCAGGCTGGGTACCTGACGATTGCCTCGACCTTTGCGATGGGCGCGCGCATCGAGTACACCCTCAAGTACCCCAACTTGGAGGTGCAGGCCAGCCTCAACGGTACCCTGCTTAAGGCGCTCAAGGGCGGTACGTCGGCCACCGACCGCCAGACTGGGCAACTCTACCGCCTGCTACAGGCCAACGACTTTGACGGCCTGCACCGGTTGTTCACGGCCTTCTTTGCCAGCATTCCCAACGACTGGTACCGCAACAACCCGATCGCGCAGTTCGAGGGCTACTACGCCAGCGTGTTCTACAGCCATTTTGCGGCGCTGGGGTTCGATATCCGGCTGGAGGACGTGACCAACCACGGTCGCATCGACATGGCGGTGTTGTTTAACGGCTACGTTTACCTGTTCGAGTTCAAGGTGGTGGAACAGCACCCCAACGGGAAGGCGTTGCAGCAACTCAAGGACCGGGCCTACGCCGACAAGTACCGCGCGCTGGGCCAGCCCATCCACCTGATTGGCGTGGAGTTCAGCAAGGTGCAGCGCAGTGTGGTGGCGTTTGAGGTCGAGCGTGCGGGCTAGAGGGCCACGGTAGCAGCCGGCAGCGCCTGACGCAGGCGCGTGTTCTCGGCGACCAGCTCTGCGATCCGTGCCTGTGCTTGCGCCAGTTCCCGTTGCATACGTTGGAGCTCTTGGGCCAAGTCGTCGGCCACGGCGGTGACACGTTCACGCGCTGCATCGCGGGTTTCGGCCAGTTGCAGGCTCAGGCGATCGAGCCAAGCCATGACTTCAACGCGCGTGGTGTCCTTGTGCAGTGGGGTTTGCAGCGTGGCTTTTTTGACATCGGCGCGTCGGCACAGTTCAGACTGCGTCACGCGTCCGTGGTTGTAGGGATAGACACCTTGGTGCGTGGCAATCTCAGCCTCGATGTCGTGCATGGCCTGGTGCAGGCGTTGTAGCATCGCCTGGGTGCGGGGATGGGTCGCGTTGTCGTGGGAGTCGTCGGGCATTGCAGGCGGGCGAGGGTGGGATGCTGGATTGTCCCACAGCAAATTGCAGAGGTAGTGCGTCTTCGATGCCGTTGCACCGAATGGTCGTGTGCACATATTTAGGTGTTTTTCTGCATACATCATGGCTTGTTGGAGGGGTGATATGTATACAATTCCACCGATATGAACCAAACCTGTACTCTCCAGTTGCACGCCGCAGGTACTTGGTACGACGTGGCCAGTGTACGGTTGCTGGGTGATGTGCGTGAGGGTTGGCGGGCCAAGAGCTACACGGGCTACGACGTGGCTTGGGCGTTTGAACACCTGGGGGCCAGGGATGCGCACGCGTTGTCCTGTCGCTGGCCCGTGGGGTTGGAACCCACCCAGTTGTCCCATTGGCCGGTGTTCCTGATCGACATGTTGCCCCAAGGCTTTGGGCGGCACGAACTGCTGCGCCGTCTGGGCTTGCCAGACACCTCGCAAGAACCCTCTGACTGGCCCTTGTTGCTGGGCGGTGCGGGCAACTCGATCGGTAACTTGCGTGTCAAAGAGGCGGCGCTGTGGCTTGAGCAGCACCGTGGCCCGCAGCACGGCTTCACGGACGAAGAGGTTGCTGTGCGTGCCGACGAATTTGCCGAATACCTGGCCGCGTATGGTTTGTTTCTGGCCGGTTCGTCGGGGGTGCAAGGCGAATGGCCCAAGCTGTTGCTGACGCGCGCCGACGATGGCCTGCTGTATTTGGACCACAGCTTGCCCGATGCACGGGCACGTGAACATTTCATCGTCAAATTTGGTCGCGGTCGCAACGAGCGGTTGGCGCAGATCCTGCGCCATGAAGCGGTTTACATGGCACTGGCACAACGGTTGGGTTTGCGGGTGCATGCGCCATTGACTTTGCGCCAGCGCGCCTTGTTCATTCCACGTTTCGATCGGCGTATCGGCCCAAGTGGTGTGGAGCGTCTGGGGCAGGAAAGCATTGCCTCGTTGACGGGGCAGGTGGGTTTTGAGCATGTGCCCAGCCACGACGAGGTCTGCCGCCAGTTGGTGCGGCGCTGCACCGACCCCCAGACCGAGGTGTTGGAGTACCTGCGCCGCGACGTGGCCAACCTGGCTTTGGGCAACAAGGACAACCACGCCCGCAACACGGCGGTACAGCGCGATTGTGCGGGCCGTATCGCACTGACACCGTTGTACGACTTTGCCCCCATGTACCTGCACCCCGATGGCATTGCCCGACGCATCCGCTGGCAAGACAATGACGGGGTAAAAATAAACTGGTC
>JBLIZX010000264.1:0-6117 GCA_048860285.1 Macromonas sp.
TGATTTTGTCGGCATTGCCGGTCAAGTCGCCGACAACAAAGTTGAGTTGCGCCACGCAAAGCTGGAAGGTCATGGGAAGCCGTGAAAACGAACCAAGGGGAATGAAAAACCGGGTGGACTGATTATCTCAGCTTGGTACCGCCTGAAGGCGTTGCTGAAGTTCGTCCAGCATGGCGTACAGGTGTTTGGCAAAGTCGGCCCCAATCTGGTCTTCCAGTTCGGCGTAGGTGGCTTCAATGCGCGGGGCCAGTTCCTCGGCCAAAGCTTGTGCTTGGGTGGTGACCGATACCAACACACGCCGTTGATCGTGTTCAAAGCGTTCGCGCTGCACCAGCCCCATGTCGTCCATGCGGGCCAAGATGCCCGCCAAGCTGGAGCTGGACAGACAACACATGTCACCGATGTGGCGTGGCTCCAAGGGCCCTTGTTCCAGCAGGGCACGGATCACGCGCCATTGTTGTTCGGTCAGACCATGGGCGTGCAACAGGGGCCGAAAGCGCAAAAAGATGGATTCTCGGGCTTGTAACAACAACAACGGCAAGTTGCGGTGTTGGAAAGGCAAGGAGGTGCTGGGCATGCTCTGAGTGTGCGACAAATCCATGGACAAAGTGGGGACGGTGTTGACCTGCGGGAAAACCCTGCCCACAAAAAAACCGTTGGGCGTTGACTTACTAATATATGAGCAAATAGAATGCTTACATATCAGTAAATAACTTGCTTATGACCCGTTCGTATTGTCCCCTGACGTTTGACGTGGCACCGTACCGGCTCTCGGGCGTGGTGTATGGCACTTTGCTCAACCACCGGCCTACTTTGCAAGCGTTGGGCGATCAAGTCCACCATGCCCCTTACAAAGCGGCACCGCAAGCGCCGGTGTTGTACGTCAAACCCCGCAACACCCTCAGCCAGCACGGGCAAACCATCACGGTGCCCGCTGATGCCGATGCACTGGAGGTGGGAGCCACTTTGGGTGTGGTGGTGGGCCATACAGCTTGCCGCCTGAATTTGAACAACGCCTTGGCACACGTGGCGGGTTACACCGTGGTCAACGATGTGAGCGTGCCGCACGACAGCTTTTACCGCCCTTCGGTGCGCTTGAAAGCCCGTGATGGTTTCTGCGCCATTGGCCCCAACGTGGTGCCACGCACCGCCATCTGTGACCCAGACGCACTGCACATTCAAGTGTGGGTGGATGGCACGCTGCAACACAGCAGCACCACCGGCGATCGCCTGCGCAACGTGGCACAACTGCTGGTCGATGTGACCGATTTCATGACTTTGCAGCCCGGCGACATTTTGATGTTGGGAACATCGGCCCATGCCCCACGTGTGCATGCCGGGCAAACCGTGACCATAGAAATGGAAGGGGTGGGCAGCCTGACCAATTCGTTTGTCACCGAGCAAGGAGCTGCCGCATGAAAACCGCACGCGTGGCCTACGCAGGAGCCATCCACACCGCCACCCCACATGGCAGCAACCAATTGCGGCTGGCCGATGGTCGCACCGTGGCCGAAGATGCGGTGGTGTGGCTGCCGCCGTTTGACGTGGGCACCATCATTGCGCTGGGGTTGAATTACGCCGATCACCTCAAAGAACTGTCCAAAGAACTGACCGTCACCGCCAAGGACGAACCGCTGGTGTTCCTCAAAGGACCTGGCTCCTTGCTCGGCCACCGGGGCCAGACCCGTCGTCCCAACGGGGTGGCGTTCATGCACTACGAATGCGAACTGGCGGTGGTGATCGGCAAAACCGCCAAGCAAGTCAAAGCCTGCGATGCCATGCAGCACGTGGCGGGCTACACCGTCTGCAACGACTACGCCATCCGCGATTACTTGGAAAACTGGTACCGCCCCAATTTGCGCGTCAAAAACCGCGACGGTGGCACGGTGCTGGGGCCGTGGTGGGTGGACGCAGCCGATGTGCCCGACCCGCACAACTTGACGTTGCGCACTTGGGTCAACGGTCAAATCACGCAACAAGGCAGCACCGCCAACATGGTCAACAACATCCCTGCGTTGATTGAATACCTCAGTGGTTTTATGACGCTGCAAGCGGGCGATGTCATCCTGACAGGCACCCCCGAAGGCGTGGTGAACGTCAATGTGGGCGATGAAGTCGTCACAGAAATTGATGGCATAGGCCGTTTGGTCAACACCATTGTGGGCGATGAAGTGTTTGGCCGCTGATTGCCTTGCTGTTTTTTATTGAAACCAAATTTTTAGGAGCAAACCCTATGCGCATCGATCACCTGATCAACGGTCAGAGCGTGGCCAGTCAACATTACTTTGAAACCATCAACCCCGCCACGCAAGAAATGCTGGCCGAGGTGGCCTCGGGTGGCGAAGCGGAAGTCAACGCGGCAGTGGCAGCCGCCAAAGCGGCCTTCCCAGCTTGGGCCAACAAGCCCGCCGCAGAGCGCGCCAAGACCGTGCGCAAACTGGGGGATCTGATTGCCCAGCATGTGCCTGAAATTGCACAGACTGAAACGAAAGATTGCGGCCAAGTCATCAGCCAAACCGGCAAGCAACTGGTTCCGCGTGCAGCAGACAATTTTTACTATTTTGCTGAAATGTGTACCCGGGTGGATGGTCACACCTACCCCACCCCCACCCACTTGAATTACACGCTGTTTCACCCGGTGGGCGTGTGCGCGCTCATCAGCCCGTGGAACGTGCCGTTCATGACCGCCACTTGGAAGGTGGCCCCTTGTTTGGCCTTTGGCAACACGGCGGTGCTCAAAATGAGCGAACTCAGTCCCCTGACCGCTGCCCGTTTGGGCGAGCTGGCACTGGAAGCCGGGATTCCTGCTGGGGTGCTGAACGTGGTGCATGGCTACGGCCAAACCGCCGGCGAACCCTTGGTGGCCCACCCCGATGTGCGCGCCATCAGCTTTACCGGCTCCACCGCCACCGGCAATCGGATTGTGAAAACCGCTGGCCTGAAAAAGTTCAGCATGGAACTGGGTGGCAAATCGCCTTTTGTGGTGTTTGACGATGCCGATCTGGAACGTGCGTTGGATGCCGCTATTTTCATGATTTTCAGCAATAACGGCGAACGTTGCACCGCAGGCAGCCGCATCTTGGTGCAACAGAGTATTTATGCCGATTTTGTACACAAGTTCGCCGAACGGGCCAAACGCATCAGCGTGGGTGACCCGCTGGACGAAACAACCATCGTAGGCCCGATGATCAGCCAAGGCCATTTGGCCAAAGTGCGCCACTACATCCAACTGGGTATGCAGGAAGGGGCCACCCTGCTGTGCGGTGGTCTGGATCGCCCCAGCTATGCCCCAGAACTGCCCACCCACGTGGCCAAAGGCAACTTTGTGTGGCCCACCGTGTTTGCCGATGTGGACAACCGCATGAAGATTGCCCAAGATGAAATTTTTGGCCCCGTGGCTTGCTTGATTCCGTTCAAGGACGAAGCGCATGCCATCGAACTGGCCAACGACACCCAGTATGGCCTCTCCAGCTACGTGTGGACAGAAAACATTGGCAAAGCCCACCGCGTTGCCGCTGCGGTGGAGGCAGGTATGTGTTTTGTCAACAGCCAAAACGTGCGCGACTTGCGCCAACCGTTTGGCGGCACCAAAGCCAGCGGCACAGGCCGAGAAGGTGGGACTTGGAGTTACGAGGTGTTCTGTGAACCCAAAAACGTGGCTGTGTCGATGGGCCACCACCACATCCCACATTGGGGCGTTTAAACCCTATCCCCCACCCGCAGAAGGAGACACCACATGGGACAACTCGCCCTTGCCGCCAAAATCACCCACGTGCCATCCATGTATTTGAGTGAGCTGGATGGCCCGCGCAAAGACACACGCAAAGCGGCCATTGATGGCCACATTGAAATTGGCCGCCGTTGCCGTGAACTGGGGGTGGACACACTGGTGGTGTTCGATACCCACTGGCTCGTCAACGCCAACTACCACATCAACTGCGCGCCGCACTTCAAAGGGGTGTACACCAGCAACGAATTGCCACATTTCATCAACAGCATGCCATTTGAGTCGCCAGGCAACCCCGAATTGGGGCAGATTTTGGCGAAAACCTGCAACGAAATGGGCGTGGAAACCCTGGCCCACCCCGCCACCACGCTAGACCCCGAATACGGCACGCTGGTGCCATTGCGTTACATGAACGCCGATCAGCACTTCAAAGTGGTGTCGGTGTCGGCGCTGTGTACGGTGCATTACTTGGACGACAGCGCACGCTTGGGCTGGGCCATGCGCAAAGCCGTGGAAGACCACTACGACGGCAAGGTGGCTTTTTTGGCCAGTGGCAGTTTGAGCCACCGCTTTGCCCAAAACGGCTTGGCTCCAGAATTTGCCCACAAAATTTGGAGTCCGTTTTTAGAACAACTGGATCAACGCGTCATTGGCATGTGGCGAAACGCCGAATGGGCCGATTTTTGCGCAATGCTGCCCGAATACGCCAGCAAAGGCCACGGCGAAGGCTTTATGCACGACACCGCCATGCTGTTGGGCGCGTTGGGCTGGTCGGCTTACGACGGCCAAGCCGAAGTGGTGACACCCTATTTCGGCGCATCAGGCACCGGACAGATCAATGCGGTGTTCCCGATCACACCGCAAGATGGATCGCTGGTTCCGGCGGCGGTGGCCAGCAGCGCGCAAGGCTACACCCCCATTTCCACACGCCTGTGATCCAGAAAGGACGGATGCCGTGCCGCATTTGGTCATTTACTACACCTCGAACCTCGACCGAGAAACCGACATGACGGTGCTGTGCCGCCATCTGGCCGACACCATGCTGGCCGTGCGCGACGAAAACGGCCTGTCCGTGTTTCCAAGGGGCGGCGTTCGGGTGCTGGCTTATCCGGCCCCCCATTACGCCGTATCGGACGGTGGCACGGCAGGCCGTAGCGCCAACACCCACAGCGGTGCGGCATCGGGTGATGCAGGCGACTACGCTTTTGTGTACCTCAACTTGCGCATGGGCCGTGGTCGCACGGGCATCACCCACCAAACGGTGGGACAAGCACTGACCCAAGCCACACACGCCCATTTTGCCGAGCTGTTCCAGCGCAGGCACATCGGCATTACTTTGCAAATCGACGAAGGGCCAGAGGTGTTTGATGCCAAACACAGCAACATTCACCCTTTATTTGCCCCTGTTTCCACAACGTAGATCGAACATGCTGCCCCCCGACACCATCAGCACCTTGGCACACCAACTGTACGCAGCGCGCAAAAACCGCACACAGTTGCGTCACTTTTCTCAACAATACCCCGAAATGACCATTGAAGATGGTTACGCCATCCAACGCGAATGGGTCCAACTGGAACAGGCCGATGGCCGCACCATCAAAGGCCGAAAAATCGGCCTGACTTCGCGGGCGATGCAACTGTCGAGCCAAATCACAGAGCCAGATTACGCCCCACTGATGGACGACATGTTTTTTGAATCGGGCACCGACATCGCCATCAACCGCTTTATTGCGCCACGGGTGGAAGTAGAACTGGCCTTCATTCTGGGCCAACCCCTGCAAGGGCCGAACGTGACCATTTTTGACGTGCTTTCGGCCACAGAATACGTGACACCGGCGTTGGAAATCATCGATTCGCGCATCGAACAATTGGACCGAGACACCAAAGTGATGCGCAAAGTGTTCGACACCATTTCAGACTTTGCCGCCAACGCAGGCATTGTGCTGGGGGGCCGTCCGGTCAAACCCTTGGATGTGGATTTGCGCTGGACAGGTGCCCTGTTGCACAAAAACGGGGTGATTGAAGAAACCGGCTTGGCCGCTGGTGTGCTGGGTCACCCCGCTACGGGTGTGGCATGGCTGGCCAACAAAATAGCCCCGTATGGCGAACAACTCCACGCCGGGGACGTGGTGCTGGCAGGTTCCTTTACCCGCCCCACGCCTGCCGTGGTGGGCGATACCTTCCACGCCGACTACGGCCCACTGGGCAGTGTATCGTTCCGTTTTGTTTAACCACTCTTCTGCCTTGCCATGATGCCCCTACCACGCAACACTTTCAAAGCCGCCTTGGCCAGCGGTGAACGCCAAATTGGTTTTTGGGTCGGGCTGGCCGATGCCAACGCCGCCGAAGCACTGGCTGGTTGCGGCTACGACTGGCTGCTGCTTGACGGT
>JBLIZX010000265.1:0-6527 GCA_048860285.1 Macromonas sp.
GTGGACAGATTCAAGGGTTGGCCCCACAGTGGACACATTACCTTGGCACGTGGTGAACGCTCTCGTTTGGCCGATTACGCCAGCGACGTGCTGTAAACCTGTCCACTTTCAACGAAGACCACCTGTCGCTTTACGCACGGGCGGTTTTTTTTTGCCCAGTTTGCCAATGGCACCACGCTGTCGCCATTGCACCCGACCCGCAGCTTGACGTTGTGCAGCCGCAGCCACATTGGAGGGCGTGACTGTGGCCACGGCACGCAACTGTTGTTCTGTCCACTGCATTTGCAATTGCGTCAAGGCCAGTTGCAGCGTTTTGGTCTTTTCTTTTTCTTCTTGCCAATACGTTTCCAACGCTTGTTGTGCTTGGCGCGTGGCTTGGTGGCGCTCTTTTTCGTGCGCCAGTGCCTGCTCTTGTACCCGCAACGTGTCCACCAACAGCAAGCGTTGTTTACGTTCTGCATCTTCCGCTTGTCGCGTTGCATCCAGTGTCGTTTGCAACCGGGCCAATTGGTGTTCCAGTTTTTGAATGGTTTGTTGCTGCGTTTCTGCTTGACGTGTGCTGGTGTCTAAGTCTCGCTCCAACACCTGTATGGTGGTTTGCAAGGCTTGGGCCTGTTGTATGCGAATTTCCAGTGTTTGTTCCAGTGTTTGGCACTCTTCTTCGCTGGCGCTAAGGGCAGCGTTGGCTTGGTCGAATTCTGCTTGCAATGCCGCCAATTGTTGGCTGTGCTGCTCGGCCAAGCGTTGCATCTCTTCGGCCATTTGTGCACGTGATACCTCCAGCTCTTGGGTAAATTGTTGCTGCAAACCGATGTGCGTCATTTCGACCAGTTGTTGGAGCCAGCCATTGAACTGTTGCAACAGGGCAGCAGGCAGTGTTTGGTGAACCACCTGTTGTCGCGCAGAACTTTGTACCAACGAACGACGGTAGATGGTCACACATTCCTGGGCCACACCCGCTGTACCCAGCGGTATGCGTGCCATACCCGCAGGCCGGTTGGCGTTGAACCACTGCACACAATCCACCAACTTGGCACCTGTGGGGATATCCCCTTCGTGGTTGGCCAACGCAGGCAGCAGCGCTGCGTAGGCCTCCCGCGCTGAAGGAGATTGTGCAGACAACGCGCTTAACAGGGTCAGCACCAAATGATGGGTGGTGGTCTCATGGAGGGCGGGATCTGAATACATACAACGAAGCCGAAACAAGGTTAAAACGCCGATTTTACGTTAAAAATTTACGTATTACGTATTTAATTTATATCTTATGCTCGGCCCATTTCCGATAATGTGCATTAGCGGAAGTTGCGTGAGAAAATACCGCCCAATAACAGCAGAAACGGTGTGTGCAGGCACCGTTTGGTTCCCTTTTTTTGAGTGACACACCCGATGCCTGTTTCCGACCACACCAAACTGGTACCCCAACCACCATCCCAAACTGCGTTGGATGTGCTTCAGATGCCATCGGTGTTGTCACAAGACACATGGCTGGACAAAACCGCCATCACCAATTGGCTGGAACCATTCAGACTTAAAAGTCCGCACACTCACCGTGCGTATCAGCGAGCAGCAACATACTGGCTGTACTTTTTGGAACAGAGTTACGGTCACCACCACGACCTGTTGCGACGGGCATATGCGTCCGACACACACCGTTTTGTGCAAATACTGACGCACGAAGCACCTGCGACAGCGCAAACCACAGACTTGTTGGCCACGCCCAACCATCTGGGATTAAAGAAAAACCCGTTTCATACGCCCAAGTCGCACCGTTCAGTGACCCAGATGGTGGCGGCACTGTCGTCCTTGTACCAGTTCAACAACAGTCGGCGCGCGGCCAATACCCCTGCCCTGTTGGATTTCAACCCGTTTGCACAAGTGGGCAGATTTTTGACTCCCTCCCAAGTGCGAACCGACCGTGTGTTTGAGCCTAAGGTTTACCAACACTTGTTGGAAACCATCGGTTGGTTGAGTGCGAAAACTGATCTTCCAACAGAACGACTGCGCTTACAGCGGTTACGCTGGATCACAGTCGTTTTGTTCAATTTGTGGCTGCGTGTCTCTGAGTTGGCCCAGCTCAAAATGGGCGATTTCCGCCAGTTGGATCACGACATCTGGGTGCTCAATGTGTACGGCAAAGGCCGAAAACTGCGCACGGTTGAAGTCACGCCGCTGGTCTTGCAGGAACTGATCGCTTACCGAACCTGCTTGGGGTTGCCACCATTGCCTTCGACCCAAGACAAGTACCCGGCTGTGTGGCCTTTGCGTTTGGGCAATGGTATGGCTACAACCACCGTGGTGGATGTTCAGGCCTTGACATCCAAGACTCTGTTCAACGAAATTAAACACTTGGCCACAAAATCCGCCGATTTTTTGTCGCAAGATGCAATGGTTGGTGGCCAGACTTCTACCCTTGGATTGTCTTTAAAGGCGGTGGAACGAGAAGCACTGGCACAACGTTTGCGCCAAGTATCTCCGCACTGGTTTCGACATTCTGGGGCATCTGAGGCGATCAATGCCCAATTTTCAATCGCAGACGCAGCCGAACGTTTGGGCCATCATGACCCTGCCATCACTGTACGTATGTACTACCATGGAGACATGAAACGTAGGTTTCATATGCTTACTTCTATTCAGAATTCGCGTTGAAGTGTGCGGTTAAGCCACCCAGTTACGCCACCAACAACCCGCGCTGCTCAATAAAGCGGATCACGTCGTCCAGCCCTTGCTGGGTCTTGAGGTTGGTCATGACCCAAGGACGGCGTTCGCGGTCGGGGCGCATGCGGTCGGTGTCGGCGGCCATCACGTCCAGATTGGCCCCCACATGCGGGGCTAAGTCGGTTTTGTTGATGACGAACAAGTCGCTTTTGGTGATGCCAGGGCCGCCTTTGCGCGGAATTTTTTCACCGGCGGCCACGTCGATGACGTAGATGGTCAAGTCCGACAGTTCGGGGCTGAAGGTGGCAGCCAAGTTGTCACCACCACTTTCAACAAATACCACATCGGCATTGGGGAACTCGGTCAGCATCCGGTCGATGGCTTCGAGGTTGATAGAGCAATCCTCGCGAATGGCGGTGTGGGGGCAACCACCGGTTTCTACGCCCATGATGCGCTCAGGCGGCAACGCACCGCTGACGGTAAGCAAGCGTTGGTCTTCTTTGGTGTAGATATCGTTGGTGATGGCGATGAGGTCGTAACGCTCACGCATGGTTTTGCACAGCATTTCCAGCAAGGTGGTTTTGCCAGAACCCACTGGGCCACCAATGCCCACGCGCAAGGGTGGCAGCGATTTGGTACGGTGAGGAATGTGGTGCAGGGCAACAGACGTGTTCATGATCGAAAAAGGCGGGAGTATTGGGTTTCATGGCGGGCCGAGAGGATCGCCAACATAGGAGCAAAGGCTAAACGTTCGCCTTCTGGAGTACGGAGCACCTGCGCTACGGCTGGCGGAATGTGCTGAATGAGTTGGGCCAAGATGCGCTGGCCTGCGCTTTGCCCCAGCGGTACAGCCTTGATGGCGGCTTGCACCATGTTTTCGGCCCAGCCAAAGGCGTAAGCGGTCAAGTGCGGTGCCAATGGCTGCACAGGCGGTGCATACAAGGCCAGTGCCAGCGCATAGGCCACGGGGTAGGTGGGTGCTTTGAGGGCATATGGCAGACCGACCAGCACTGCATCGTGGCAACGCAAGGAGCGCAGCCATTCGATCAGAGAACGCCCCATTTGCTCGGTTTGCAGGCGAAATTCGGCACTTTCGCGGGTAGCGCGTACCCAAGTGTCCAATCGCCCCAGTATGACGTAATCGCGTTCACGCCACGCGACCACAGCTTGCGCCAGCACGGGCAAGTCGGCACGGGCCAGGCTCAGGTGCAACTGGTCGATGAGCCAAGTGGCGGCGCTGGTTTCGTCGGACACCCAGCCCGCATCGACCGCCGCCTCTAAGCCTTCGGAATAAGAAAACCCCCCAACGGGCAATGTGGGTGAAGCCAGCCACAGCAGCGGCAGCAGCGCATCGCCGTCGGAGGAAAAACCGTTGTCTGCACCCATGCTCATGCGTGCGGGTGCGTGTGTGTGGTGGCACCGTGGTGGTGGTGCCCTGTCGTTGGGTGGTCGCCGTAAGCACCGGATTCGGGCTCGAAAGGTTCGCGCACTTCGGTCACGGTCAGGTGCATTTGGCGCAACATGTCAGCCAGCACATGGTCGGGCTCAAACTTGAGGTGATCCGGTTGCAACTCGATGGGCACATGGCGGTTGCCCAAGTGGTAGGCGGCACGGATCAGGTCCAACGGTGCGCCATGTTCGGCGCAAAGCGTGACTTTCAACACTGTTTGCGGCGCGGCCACCACGCGCAGCAAGGCACCGTCTTGCGCCACCAACACGTCACCACCGCGCACCACTGTGCCGCGCGGCAGAAACACGCCCACACGGCGGCCTTGGCTGTCTTCGCCATCAAAGCGGCTTTTCTGGCGCGTATCCCAATCCAGGGTGAGGGTGGCAGCCCGGTGCAACAGCACTGGGGCCAAACCTTGACCTTGAGGAATGCGTTTGGCGACTTGGAGCATGGAGATGACCTTCAGAACAAGAAGTAACGTTGTGCCATGGGCAAGCTGGTGGCGGGTTCGCAGGTCAGCAATTGGCCATCGGCGCGCACGGTGTAGGTCTGGGCATCAATGTCCATGTGGGGCGTATAGTCGTTGAGCACCATGCTGGCCTTGTTGGCGGTGCGGCAACCTTGCACAGCCACCAACCGTTTTTGCAAGCCAAAACGCTGGCCGATGCCCGCCGCCAGCCCCGCTTGCGACACAAAAGTGAGCGAGGTCTTGGCCACGGCCCCGCCGTAGCTGCCAAACATGGGCCGGTAATGCATGGGCTGTGGCGTGGGGATGGAGGCGTTGGGATCGCCCATCAGCGCCGCAGCAATCATGCCGCCCTTGAGCACCATCGCAGGTTTGACACCAAAGAAGGCCGGTTTCCACAACACCAAATCGGCCCACTTGCCCACTTCGATCGAGCCAATTTCGTGCGCCATGCCGTGCGCAATGGCCGGGTTGAGCGTGTACTTGGCGATATAACGTTTGATGCGGAAGTTGTCGTTGCGGCTGTTGGCTTCCACCGGATCGGTGCGGCCCGGTGTGGGGGCCAGCCAGCCGCGCTGTTGCTTCATTTTGTGCGCGGTTTGCCAACAGCGGGTGATGGTCTCACCCACGCGGCCCATGGCTTGGCTGTCGGAGCTGAAAATGCTAATAGCCCCCAGATCGTGCAGGATGTCCTCGGCTGCGATGGTTTCTTTGCGGATGCGGCTTTCTGCAAAGGCCAGATCTTCGGGGATGGCGGGGTCGAGGTGGTGGCACACCATGAGCATGTCCACGTGCTCGTCCAGCGTGTTGACGGTGTACGGGCGCGTGGGGTTGGTGGAGGACGGCAACACGTTGGCCTCACCCACCACTTTCAGAATGTCCGGGGCGTGGCCACCGCCTGCGCCCTCGCAGTGGAAGGTGTGGATGGTACGGCCTTTGAACGCCGCCAGCGAATCTTCCACAAACCCCGATTCGTTGAGGGTGTCGGTGTGGATGGCCACTTGCGTGTCGGTGTCCTCGGCCACGTTCAGACAGTTGTCAATGGCCGCTGGGGTGGTGCCCCAATCTTCGTGCAGTTTGAGGCCAATGGCACCGGCCTCAATTTGTTCCATCAGCCCCTGTGGCTGGCTGGCGTTGCCTTTGCCCATAAAACCCAAGTTCATGGGGAAGGCATCAGCGGCCTGCAACATGCGTTCTAGGTACCACGGGCCACTGGTGCAGGTGGTGGCGTTGGTGCCGGTGGCGGGGCCAGTGCCACCACCCGTCATGGTGGTGATGCCGGAGTTGAGCGCCTCGTCCATTTGCTGCGGGCAGATGAAGTGGATGTGGCTGTCGTGACCACCAGCGGTGACGATCATGCCCTCCCCCGCCAAGATTTCAGTGCCGGGGCCGATGATGATGTCCACGCCGGGTTGGATATCGGGATTGCCCGCTTTGCCTATGCCGCAAATGCGCCCATCCAACACACCGATATCGGCCTTGACGATGCCCCAGTGGTCGATAATGAGCGCGTTGGTGATGACCAAATCAACCGCACCTTGAGCACGGCCACGTTGGCTTTGGCCCATGCCATCGCGGATGGTTTTGCCGCCGCCAAATTTGACCTCTTCGCCATAACCCAGTGGATGGCCATTGGCATCGCGCAAACCGCCACCAGCCAGCAGGGTGTAATCGCGTTCAACTTCCAGCAGCAAATCGGTATCGGCCAAACGCACACGGTCGCCCACGGTGGGGCCAAACATGTCGGCGTAAGCGCGTCGAGAAATGGTGGCCATGTTCACAAAACTCCGTTGACAAGACCACGGAAGCCGATGGCCACACGCTCACCCGCGTAGTCCACCAATTCGACCGTGCGTTGCTGACCAGGCTCAAAACGCACCGCCGTGCCGCTGGCGATGTTGAGCCGCATACCGCGCGCGGCTTGGCGGTCAAAACTCAGCGCCGCGTTGGTTTCGG
>JBLIZX010000266.1:0-6163 GCA_048860285.1 Macromonas sp.
GCACATGCCCCGGAGGCGCGTTCGATCCGTATCGACGCGGACAAGCTCGACCAGCTCATCAACCTGGTGGGCGAACTCATCATCGTGGGCGCGGGCGTGAACCTGATTGCGCGGCGCGCCAACATCGCGGACTTGCAGGAACACACCTCCAAACTCTCCAGCTTGGTGGAGGAGGTGCGCGACAGCGCGCTGCAACTGCGCATGGTCAAGATCGGGGCCACCTTCAGCCGCTTCCAGCGCGTGGTACACGACGTGTCGCACGATCTGGGCAAAGACATTGCCTTGGTGATTCAGGGCGAGGAGACCGAACTCGACAAAACCGTGGTGGAAAAAATTGGCGATCCGTTGATGCACTTGGTGCGCAACGCGATGGACCACGGCATTGAATCGGCGCAGGTGCGGCTGGCGCGGGGCAAGCCCGCGCAAGGCACGGTCACGCTCAACGCCTTCCACGACTCGGGCAGCATCGTCATCACCGTGGCGGACGACGGCGGAGGCCTGCCGCGCGATCGTATCTTGGCCAAAGCGGTGGAGCGCGGTCTGGTGGAGCCTGGGCACCATCTGACGGACAGCGAAGTCTATGGCCTGATCTTTGAGCCGGGTTTTTCCACGGCGCAAGCTGTGACCAACCTCTCGGGGCGAGGGGTGGGCATGGACGTGGTCAAACGCAACATCACCAGCCTGCGCGGCAGCGTGAGCGTGAACAGCCAAGAGGGGCAGGGCACGACGGTGACGGTGCGCCTGCCGTTGACGCTGGCGATCATCGACGGTTTTTTGGTGCAGGTGGACGAGTCGGTGTTTGCGGTGCCGCTGGACATGATCGAGGAGTGCGTGGCGTTCTCGGCGGAGCCGGGGCACAACTACACGAACCTGCGCGGGCAGGTGCTGCCATTCATCCGGTTGCGCGAGTTGTTCGAGTTGGATACATGCGCCAAGCGGCGTGAGAACATCGTGGTGCTCAAGCACGCGGGGCAGAAGGCGGGGTTGGTGGTCGATACGCTGCTGGGCGAGTTCCAGACGGTGATCAAGCCGCTGGGCAAGCTGTTCAACCGGGTGCGCTGCATCAGCGGCTCGACCATTTTGGGCAGTGGCGAGGTGGCGTTGATTCTGGATGTACCCGCCTTGATTCAGCAGGCGGTCAGCGCCGCCAGTTGGCGCGACAAAAACGACGATCATCGTGGTGGGTAACGGTGGCCTGTGGCACCTTCTAACAAAAAGGACAGTGGTATGTTTGGAAATTTGAAAATTGGGGCGCGTCTGGCCGTCGGGTTTGGCGTGGTACTGTTGTTTCTGGTATTGGTCACGGCCATTGGGTTCAGCCGGATTTCGGACTTGAACCAATCCATCCGTGTCATGGCGGGCGAGGCTTTTCCGAAAACCGTGATGGCCAACGACATGACCAACGCCATCAACGTGATTGCCCGGCGTTTGCGCAACGCCTACATCTTTCAGGGGGCAGAAGCCCAGCGCGAATTGGACCAAATTCCTGAGCAGCGCAAGATTATTCTTGACCGGCTGGATGAACTGGAAAAGCGTGTGACCACCGACACTGGGCGCGCCAATTTGAAAAAAATCCGCGAAGCCCGGCAAGAATACGTGGCCCAGCAGGATCGCTTCATCCAGACGCTCAAAGAAGGCCGCCGCGACGAGGCTGCCGCCATGCTCAATGGTGACTTGCGCAAGGCCCAGCAGGTGTATATGGCGGCGATTGCCGAGATGACCGACTTTCAAGTCCAGCTGATGGAGCAGATTGGGCAAGAAACCGAGGTCATGGCCGCTTCGGCGGAACGCTTGTTGTTGGTGCTGGGCTCGTTGGCGGTGCTGTTGGGGCTGGTGCTGGGTTGGCTCATCACGCGCAGCGTGACGGCACCCACACGCCAATTGATCGACGTGGCCAACCAGTTGGCGGTGGGCAACCTCAACGTCAAGATCGACCACAACAGTGCCGACGAAGTGGGCACATTGGCCACGGCCATGCGTTCTATGCAAGCGGCGGTGCAAGAAATGGTGACCGATGCCAACCTGCTGGCCAAGGCGGCGGTGGAAGGCAAGTTGGCCACCCGCGCCGATGCCAGCAAGCACCAAGGCGACTTTCGCAAGATTGTGCAAGGTGTGAACGACACCTTGGACGCGGTGATTGGCCCGTTGAACGTGGCCGCCCGGTATGTGGACGACATCTCGCGTGGCACGATTCCGGCCAAGATCACCGACACCTACAACGGTGACTTCAATACCATCAAAAACAACCTCAACACCTGTATTGATGCGCTCAATGGCCTGATTGCCGACATGGCCCACATGTCCAAAGAGCACAACGCGGGCGACATCGATGTCAAGATCGACGAAAACCGCTTCCAAGGCGCTTACCAAACCATGGCGCGTGGCGTGAACGAGATGGTGTTTGGCCACATTGCGGTCAAGAAACTCGCGATGGGCGTGATCAAATCGTTTGGCGAAGGCAACATGGACGTTCCGTTGGAGCTGCTGCCGGGCAAAAAACGTTTCATCAACGACACCATCGAGCAAGTGCGCGCCAACATCAAGGCGCTGGTGGCCGATGCCAGTTTGTTGTCCCAAGCGGCGGTGGAGGGCAAATTGGCCACCCGTGCCGATGCCACCAAGCACCAAGGCGATTTCCGCAAGATTGTGCAGGGCGTGAACGACACGCTGGACGCGGTGATTGGCCCGTTGAATGTGGCGGCCAAGTACGTGGAGCTGATCGCGCTGGGCGACATTCCCAAACCCATCACCGATACCTACAACGGCGACTTCAATACCATCAAGAACAACCTCAACGCCTGCATTGAGGCCACCAACCAGCAATCGGCGGCGGCGCAGTCCATTGCACGTGGCGATTTGTCGGTGTCCGTCAAAGTGCGTTGTGACAACGACGTGTTGGCCAAGAGTTTGGTCGATGTCATCCGCGCTGTGCGCGCGCTGGTGGCCGATGCCAACCGTTTGGCACAGGCCACGGTCGAAGGCAAACTGTCGGTGCGCGCCGATGCGGCCCAGCACCAAGGTGACTTCCGCAAAGTGATTGAAGGCATCAACCATACCTTGGAGTCGGTGGTGGTGCCGGTGAACGAAGTGCGCAGCGTGATGGGCGCGGTGGCCCGTGGCGATTTGACCGTCAACGTCAACGGCCATTACCAAGGCGACCTGCGCGAGTTGAGCGAAATGGTGAACCAGGCTGTCAGCAAAATGTCCAGTGTGATTGCCGAGGTGCTGCTGGCCGCCGATGCGCTGGCCAATGCGTCCGAGCAGGTCAGCGTGACGGCGCAGTCGCTGTCACAGGCTTCCAGCGAGCAAGCCGCCAGCGTGGAGGAAACCAGCGCCTCGGTCGAGCAGATGACTTCGTCCATTGCGCAAAACACCGAAAACGCCAAAGTCACCGACAGCATGGCCAGCCAAGCCGCACGCCAAGCCACCGAGGGGGGGGAATCTGTGGCCGCTACGGTGTCGGCCATGAAGCAAATTGCCAAGAAGATTGGCATCATCGACGACATTGCCTACCAGACCAACCTGCTGGCACTCAACGCCGCCATTGAAGCAGCCCGTGCCGGTGAACACGGCAAGGGTTTTGCGGTGGTGGCCGCCGAGGTGCGCAAGTTGGCCGAACGCAGCCAGGTGGCGGCGCAGGAAATTGGCGAAGTGGCCGGTTCCAGCGTCGATTTGGCCGAAAAAGCGGGCAAGTTGCTGGACGAAATTGTGCCCAGCATCCGCAAAACCTCGGATTTGGTGCAAGAAATCACCGCTGCGTCGGAGGAGCAATCGTCCGGTGCGGGCCAGATCAACTCCGCCATCAGCCAGTTGAGCCAAACCACGCAGCAAAACGCTTCCAGTGCCGAAGAACTGGCCGCTACCTCGGAAGAGATGAGCAGCCAAGTCGATCAGTTGCAGCAGACGATGGCTTTCTTCAAGATCGAAGGAGGCAACGTTGGCGCGCACAAAGTGGCCAGCGGCGCGCACCGCCGCACCACGCCGGTATCGCACAAAGGCGGTGTGCGCGTGAAGGCGGGCCTGTCGGCCCCCAAATCCGGCGCGGCAGATTTGGCCGAGTTTGCCGGGGCGGCGGCACTGGACGGTGGTGGTACCGAAATCGACGAAAGCAAGTTCATCAAGTTCTGAAGCGGAGGCGCACCATGAATGCCATTGCACCCGATACGCCCAACCCGGTGGCGGTCAAAACCCTGGTGCCCGACCAGGGCCAGTACCTGACGTTCATGCTCAGCGGTGAGCCGTTTGCGATTGGGATTTTGTGCATCAAGGAAATCATCGAGTACAGCGGCCTGACCGAGGTGCCGATGATGCCCGGTTGCATTCGGGGCGTGATCAACCTGCGCGGCTCGGTGGTGCCGGTGCTGGATTTGTCGGTGCGTTTTGGCAAGCCGCCCAGCCCCATCACCAAAAAAACCTGCATCGTGATTGTGGAAGTCCACACCGGTGAGGAAAGCCACGACATGGGCGTGGTGGTGGACGCGGTCAACGCGGTGCTGGAGATCCCACGCAGCGAAATTGAGCCTCCACCCGCGTTTGGTGCCAAAATCCGCACCGATTTCATCGAAGGCATGGGCAAGGTCAATGGCCATTTTGTCATCCTGCTCAACGTCAACCAAGTGTTGTCCATCGACGAGATTGGCGCTATGGCGCGTGTGGCGGCGCAGGCTGACGCGGTGTCGGACACCACACCAGCCTGAACCGCACATGCCGTTTGAGCTTTGCAACGCCCCCCGCGTGACCGGGAGGGCGATGGCGTGTTGATGACTGCGTCCATCACCGATGCCGAGTTCGCGCTGTTCCAGCAGTTCATTTTTGACCAAGCGGGCATCACGCTGCCGTCGTCCAAAAAGTCGCTGGTCAGTGGGCGCTTGGCCAAACGCTTGCGTTTGCACCAACTGGAGCGTTACAGCGACTACCTGGCCCTGCTGCGCCAGCCCGCGCACGCCCACGAGTTGCAAGTGGCGGTGGATCTGTTGACCACCAACGAGACCTATTTTTTCCGGGAACAGAGACACTTTGATTTCTTGCGCCAGCACGCGCTGGCGGCGCGTGGCCGCGCGGCCATGTTCCGCGTCTGGAGTGCGGCCAGCTCCAGCGGCGAGGAAGCTTACAGTGTGGCCATGGTGTTGGCCGATTGTTTGGGCGAGCACACGCCTTGGGAGGTGCTGGGCACCGACATCAGCACCCGTGTGTTGCGCGGCGCGCAACGTGCCCAGTACCCGATGGCACGTGCCCGCGACATCCCACCCGCTTACCTGCGCCGTTTTTGCCTGCGTGGCACGCAAGAGTACGAGGGCACTTTGTTGGTGGACCGCAGCTTGCGCCAACACGTGCATTTCCGTCAGATCAACCTCAACCAGCCATTGCCCACACTGGGGCAGTTTGATGTGGTGTTTTTGCGCAACGTGATGATTTACTTTAGCGACGAGACCAAGCGCCATGTGGTGGCGCGTGTGGTATCGGCGTTGCGACCGGGGGGGCATCTGTTGATTGGCCACGCCGAAACCCTCAACGACATCACCGACGCGGTGCAGCCTGTGATGCCGTCGGTGTACCACAAGCCGGTGTAATGCGATGGTGCGCCTGTCCGATCTGATCGACATTTTTTTGCAGCCTGGCGAGTACTTTGTGGCCGACGCGGGCTACCAGATCCGCACCATGTTGGGCTCGTGCGTGTCCATCACACTGTGGCACCCCAAGTCGCGCATCGGTGCCATGTCGCATTTTTTGCTGCCGTCGCGCCAGATGCACGAACGCTACAGCCCGCTGGAGTTGGCCACGGCTTCGCGCCTGCGCATGGCCCATTTGGAGCATCTGCCGGCGCGTCCCGCCCGTCCGCTGGACGACGGGTTGCCGCAAACGCTGGACGCGCGTTACGCCGACGAAGCGTTGTGGTTGATGTTGCGTGAGTTGGCGCAGCAAGGGGTGCCACCCAGAGAATGTCAGGCCAAGGTGTTTGGGGGGGGCAACATGTTTCCGGGGCAATTCCGCTCGGGGGCCATGCACATAGGCCGACGCAATGGCGAGGCGGCGCGTGCGCTGTTGCAGGCGCACGGCATTCCCATCATGTCGGAAAGCCTGTTTGGGGCTGGGCACCGGCAAATTATTTTTGATGTGAGCACCGGCGACGTGTGGTCGCACCAAGTGCGGCCCACGCCGCCTG
>JBLIZX010000267.1:0-2996 GCA_048860285.1 Macromonas sp.
ATGGGGATGCCCCCGGCCACCGCCGCTTCAAACGCCACCATCACGCCCTTGGCCTGCGCGGCGGCGAAAATTTCGGTGCCATGCACCGCCAGCAGCGCCTTGTTGGCCGTCACCACATGCTTGCCAGCGGCAATGGCTTCCAGCACCAGTGCCTTGGCAATACCGTAACCACCGATCAGCTCCACCACAATGTCGATCTCGGGGTTGGCAATCACAGCACGTGCGTCGTTGACCACCTGCACGCCCTCACCCACAATGCCTTGGGCGCGGGCCACATCGAGGTCGGCCACCATGGTGATTTCGATACCACGACCGGCACGGCGTTGGATTTCTTCTTGGTTGCGTTTGAGCACGTTGAACGTGCCGCTGCCCACGGTGCCAATGCCCAGCAGGCCCACTTGAATCGGTTTCATCGTTTTAGGTTCCAGTTCAAATCAAAAAATAAACAACAGGGATCAAGTGCCGTGGCGTTTTCGGTAAGCGGCCAAGAAACGCGCAATGCGGCCCACGGCTTCGCCCAGATCGTCTTCATGCGGTAAAAACACCAGCCGGAAATGGTCCGGTGTCGGAAAGTTGAACCCCGTCCCTTGCACGATCAGCACCTTTTCCTCGGCCAACAGCTCGTAGGCAAACTGCTGGTCGTCGGCAATGGGGTACACCTGCGGATCCAGGCGCGGGAACATGTACAACGCTGCCTTGGGCTTGACACACGTGACACCCGGAATGGCGGTCAACAGTTTGTGTGCCAGATCGCGCTGGCGGCACAAACGCCCGGCAGGAGCCACCAAGTCATCGATACTCTGGTAACCACCCAAAGCGGTTTGAATGGCCAATTGCCCCGGCGTGTTGGCACACAAGCGCATCGAGGCCAACATGTTCAGACCTTCAATGTAATCGCTGATGCGGCGCTTGTTGCCCGAAACGATCATCCAGCCCGCACGGTAACCGCACGAACGGTAATTTTTGCTCAAGCCATTGAACGTGATGAAGGGCACATCGTCCGCCAACGATGCAATCGACGTGTGCGTGTTGCCGTCGTACAGCACCTTGTCGTAAATTTCATCCGCAAACACAATCAAACCGTATTTGCGTGCCAACTCCACAATCGCCAGCAACACCGTATCGGGGTACAACGCACCGGTGGGGTTGTTGGGGTTGATGATCACGATTCCCTTGGTGTTGGGGGTGATCTTGCGTTCGATATCGGCCAGATCCGGGTTCCAATCCGACTGCTCATCGCACATGTAATGCACCGGGGTGCCACCCGAAAGCGACACCGAAGCCGTCCACAATGGGTAATCCGGCGCAGGCACCAAAATCTCGTCTCCCGGATTGAGCAGAGCGTTCATCGACATCGCGATCAACTCGCTGGCCCCGTTGCCCAGATAGACATCGTCTACCGTCACACCGGCAATTTTTTTCTGCTGCGTGTAATGCACAATCGATTTGCGCGGCGCAAACAGCCCTTTGCTGTCGGTGTAACCAGCGGCTTGTGGCAGGTTGCGGATCATGTCCTGCACAATTTCCTCAGGCGGCTCCAACCCGAACACCGCCAAATTGCCAATGTTGAGCTTGATGATTTTGTGCCCGTCCTCCTCCATCTGGCGCGCCTTGTCCAGCACAGGCCCCCGGATGTCGTAACAGACATTGGCCAATTTGGCGGATTTTGGGATCGTGGTCACAGGCATAAACGGCAACGGAAAGGGTGAAACCTATAATTTCACCACACTTTGGCCCTCTACCCGAGACTTGCTCGCATGAAACTGCAACCCGACCGTTCCGACAGCCTCACCATCAACGCCCACGGCCCGGGCTGGATCGCCGTCAACGGTCAGCAATACCGCCAAAGCGTGCTGATCAGCGCACAAGCCGAACTCAGCTTGTGGGATTGCCACCGCTTTGACGACATCCAAGCCGACCACTTTGCCCAATTGGCCGACAGTGGCCCGGAACTGGTGCTGTTTGGCAGTGGACAACGGCTGCGCTTTCCTCACCCCAGCTTATTGCAAAGTTTGATTGCACGCCGTATCGGCGTAGAAACCATGGACAGCTTGGCCGCTTGCCGCACCTACAACATTTTGGCCGCGGAAGGCCGAAAAGTGGCGCTGGCACTGTTGCTGGAAACGGTTGAGACGGCCTGAAGCGCAAAAAAGCGTACACCCCCCCAAGCCCTCGGTGCTTCGCGGGAAAATCAAAGGCTCACCCACCAGCCACGCCACTTTCATTTCAAGCGAAGTGTGCGTACTGGCTCAGAACAAGCAACAACCACCATCTCTCCAGGGTACCAGCATCTATGGCAGTCGTCGTCAACAAACCTATCCCAGAATTTGAAGCCAATGCGACCAATGGTGTCAAGGTGACCCACCAATCACACGTGGGTCAGACGGTGGTACTGTACTTCTACCCGAAAGACAACACCCCCGGTTGTACCACCGAAGCCATGCAGTTCCGCGACAAATACGCAGATTTTGTCCAGGCCGGTGCACTGGTGTTTGGCGTTTCGCGCGACAACATGAAGTCCCACGACGACTTCAAAGCCAACCTCGAACTGCCGTTTGAACTGATTGCCGATACCGAAGAAAAAATGTGCCACATGTTCGGTGTGGTCAAAAACAAAATCATGTACGGCAAAAAGGTCAAAGGCATCGAGCGCAGCACCTTTTTGATCGGTGCCGATGGCATCCTCAAACAAGAATGGCGTGGTCTCAAGGTGCCTGGCCACGTAGATGAAGTGTTGCAAGCCGTCAAAACACTGCAACAGTTGGCCTGATACCTCAGCGGTCGCCCGCCCCCTTGCTGGGGCATAATGTTCGCATGCAAGCCGCGTCATTTGCTCTGGTTTTCATGTTTTCACAAGCCGTCCGGCGCGATTGCCGGACGGCTTTTGTTTTTTGGTTTTGAACGGAACGACCTACCATGCCACTGCCTCCCGCCCCCGCCAAGAAAGCCGCCCGTTTGGCACCGCATGCGTTTGAAACTGCTGTCCCAGCCGTGGC
>JBLIZX010000268.1:0-2997 GCA_048860285.1 Macromonas sp.
AACTCGGGCAGCGAGGTGTCGTAGTCGCGCACCACCGTGAGGCCACGCGGGAATTCGGCCAAAATCAACGCGCGCACACGTTCGCACACTTCGTGGATGTTGACATCGCCCACCACGCGCGCGCGCCGGTGCGGGGCCAGCAGCCGGTCCACCAAGGTTTGCAGGCGGTCGGCCTCGTGGATGATGACTTGGGTGTACTCGATCAACTCGGGCGATTCCAGCTCCATTTGCAGCAACTGCGCCGCCCCGCGCAACCCCCCCAGCGGGTTTTTGATTTCGTGCGCCAAGTTGCGGATCAACTCTTTGTTGGCCTGCGCCTGGTCCAGCAAGCGCTCTTCGCGCTCCAACCGCACATGTTGCTCCACAGGCACCAACTCCACCAAGACGGTGTCGGCGGTGTCGGTGGGGGCCACCACCACGTGCACCGCCAGAGGGTCGTGCTGCGGACGCAACAACTGGGTGTCGTAACGGATAACGCTGGTATCGCCTTGTGCGCTGGCGGTGCTCAGGGCATTGCGCAGTGGCACGGCATCGGCCAAGCAATCGGCCAACGGCACCCCGGCCAGCGTACGGCGCGAGATGCTCAGGGTGTCCTCCAACGCGGTGTTGACAAACAACACGCAGCCCCGGCGGTCGAGCACCGCCACCAACGTGGCCAACCAATCAAAAGCTTGCCAGCGTTGCAACAACGCCTCGGGCACAGGAGGGGTGGCGGGGATGGTGGTTTTTTTCATGGTTTTAAGGTGCCAAACGGGCCAGTTCGCGTTTCAGGCCCGCCACATCGGCTTCGGCCCGCAGCACTTGGGCGCGCAGGTGTTCTACGCGGTCCAAATAACGCTGGTGGTTGCGGAATTCATCGCCCTGTTTGTCCAACTGACCGTTGTTGTACGCCGCACGGGCTTCTTGCCAACGGGCTTCGGCCTTGCGCAATTCGGCGGTCAAAATGGCGCGGGCATCGTTGTCGCGGGCGCGCTGTTCGGTGTTGGAGATTTTTTCAGCGTCGGAACGGACATCGGCCACCGGCGCAGCAGCGCGTGCCGTCACACCGGAGGAGCCGGCTGGCACCATTGGGGCGGTGGGTTGCGGCCTCAGGCCTTCCACCACCGTCAAGTTGCCACCTTCCACCAGGCGGCAATGGCGCGATTTGGCATCGCTGGGCTGGTTGGTGTACTCGTTGCCACAGCGGTAGATTTTTTGCTGCGCCTGCGCAGGCACTGCCACAGCCAGCACCAGCCACCACCCGCCGCATACCGCACCAACCCACCTTGACCATCCCATTGCCATCAGAACACCCTTCTCCAGCTGCTGGATTCACCTTCAACAGCACCACAACGCACATGGCACGATTGTGCAGTATCGCCCAAAGCCAGGCCACAACGCAAAAAGGGACGGTTGCCCGTCCCTTTTGAACCGTCACAGCAATGCCGTGAAGATTACAGGCTGTAGTACATGTCGTACTCAACCGGGGCCACTTCGATGCGGCCACGGGTGACTTCGCCCATCTTCAGCTCAATGTAAGCGTCGAGCATCGCATCGGAGAACACACCGCCCTTGGTCAGGAAGGCGCGGTCTTTGTCCAGAGCTTCCAGCGCTTGGTCCAAGCTGGAGCACACGGTCGGCACCAGTTTGTCTTCTTCCGGCGGCAGGTGGTACAAGTCCTTGGTAGCGGCTTCGCCCGGATGGATCTTGTTTTCCACGCCGTCCAAACCAGCCATCAGCAGCGCGGCAAAACCCAGGTACGGGTTCATCAGCGGATCGGGGAAGCGTGCTTCGACACGGCGGCCCTTCGGGTTGGCCACGTACGGGATGCGGATGGAAGCGGAGCGGTTTTTGGCCGAGTAAGCCAGTTTGACCGGAGCTTCAAAGTGCGGCACCAGACGGCGGTAGCTGTTGGTACCGGGGTTGGTAATGGCGTTCAGGGCACGGGCGTGCTTGATGATGCCACCGATGTAGTACAGCGCAAAGTCGCTCAGACCGGCGTAGCCGTCACCGGCAAACAGGTTCTTGCCGTCTTTCCACACCGATTGGTGAACGTGCATACCGCTGCCGTTGTCGCCAGCGTAAGGCTTGGGCATGAAGGTGGCGGTCTTGCCATAACGGTGGGCCACGTTGTGGATCACGTACTTTTGCAGCATGGTCCAGTCGGCACGTTCCACCAGGGTGGAGAACTTGGTGCCGATTTCGTTCTGGCCAGCGCCCGCCACTTCGTGGTGGAACACTTCGACCGGAATGCCCAGCGATTCGAGCAACAGCGACATTTCAGCGCGCATGTCTTGCGTGCTGTCCACCGGGGGCACCGGGAAGTAGCCGCCCTTGACGGTCGGACGGTGACCCTTGTTGCCGCCATCGATCTCAGCGCCGCTGTTCCACGGGGCTTCGTATTCGTCGATCTTGTAGAAAGTGTGGCCCGGCTCGGTGCTCCAGCGCACGCCGTCAAAAATGAAGAATTCGGGTTCGGGGCCAAAGAAGGCGGTATCGCCCAAGCCAGAGGCCTTGAGGTAGGACTCGGCA
Organism: Macromonas sp.; assembly: GCA_048860285.1. Classification (GTDB taxonomy): domain Bacteria; phylum Pseudomonadota; class Gammaproteobacteria; order Burkholderiales; family Burkholderiaceae_C; genus Macromonas_A. The sequence goes on from JBLIZX010000268.1 coordinate 2,512, forward strand.
CGCTTGGCGATGGAGCGCGGATCGCGGTCGTAGGCCTTGCCGTCGCTGGGCTCGATCACGTCGCAAGTCAGGATCAGGGTCGGTTCTTCAAAGAACGGATCGATGTTGGCGCTGCTGGGGTCGGGAATGAGCTGCATGTCCGACGCTTCGATGCCTTTCCAACCGGCAATCGACGAGCCATCAAAGGCGTGACCCGACACAAACTTGTCTTCGTCAAAGTGGGACACCGGCACCGTGGTGTGGTGCTGTTTGCCACGGGTATCGGTGAAGCGGAAGTCAACGAACTTGACGTCGTTGTCCTTCACCATTTGCATCACGTCTGCAACGGTCTTGGCCATCAAAATTCTCCTGGACTGGAACGGGGTAAAGAATTGCGTTGCCTGTAAGCAGCAACCATGCCAACTGGGGCAAGGCGACCGCATGGGGGTCAACAGCTTGGAAAACAACCGCTATTGTTGCACGCCCGCCCAGTGTGACCACCACACC
>JBLIZX010000269.1:0-2741 GCA_048860285.1 Macromonas sp.
TTCAAAAAGTGGTGTACTTTGAGGGTGATGGTGTCAGACTGGGCGTGGGCCGCCAGTGCAGAACCGGCCAATACCGCGCCAATGGCGGTCAGTTTCATGAGTTGCTTCATCGAAAGTGTCTCCTAAGGTCTTGGAACGCCGTTGCACCCGAAAATGGGGAGCGGTGGCGGTATTTCTTACGCAGTCTTACGTCGGAAAGTTGTGCGAATAATACAGAGAAATTCGCCATTGACATACAAGTTTGTATCGGTAGAAACCCTAGTCACAACACTTCATCTTGTATCCATTCGTATCGGTGCTCCGCTCAAATGGCCGAGGATTTGATACTTTTTTTGACTTCTCGAGACTATTTTTTGGTTAGAACATGCCACGCGACGACACCAAAAACCACACACCGATGATGGCGCAATACCTGCGCCTCAAGGCCGATCACCCCAGCACACTGTTGCTGTACCGCATGGGGGATTTTTACGAATTGTTTTGGGAAGATGCCGAAAAAGCCGCGCGCCTGCTCGACATCACGCTCACACGGCGCGGGCAATCGGCGGGGGAGCCGGTGGTGATGGCAGGTGTGCCTTTCCACGCGCTGGAGACGTATCTGGCGCGGCTGATCAAGTTGGGGGAATCGGTGGCCATTTGCGAACAGGTGGGCGACCCGGCCACCAGCAAAGGCCCGGTGGAACGCAAAGTGGTGCGGGTGGTGACCCCTGGCACGTTGACCGACAGTGAATTGTTGAACGACAAGAGTGAATCGGTGCTGCTGGCCATCCACGCTGGCGCACGTGCCACCTGTGGCTTGGCCTGGCTGAGCGTGACGCAAGGCATCGTACACTTGGCCCAATGCCCGTTGGACGAATTGCGGGCGTGGATCACGCGCATAGGCCCCAGCGAACTGCTGCACAGCGCCGATATTTCGCCCGCGCTGGAACAGCAGTTGCAAGAATTGCAGCGCCAATGGCCCGCGTTGGGTGGCAACGGCCCGCAAAGCCGCTTGAGTTTGGCCTTGCGCCCAGCTTGGGCCTTTGAGGCTGCCTTGGGGCAACGCAAGCTGTGCGAACAACTGCAAGCGGCCAGTCTGGCGGCATGGCAAGCGCAGGATCTGCCACACGCGCACGCGGCGGCCTCAGCTTTGCTGGATTACGCCGAGCACACCCAAGGCCGCGCCTTAGCGCATGTACGCCAGCTGCAAGTGGCACGGCCCCAAACGTGGGTCGACTTGCCCGCCACCACCCGGCGCAATCTGGAACTGACGCAGACCCTGCGTGGGGAAAGTGCCCCGACGTTGTTCTCGCTGCTCGACACCTGCCAAACCGGCATGGGCAGCCGCCAGCTCAAACGCTGGTTGCTGGAGCCGCCACGCGACCGCGAACCCGCACGGCAACGCTTACAAGCCATCACCGCCTTGCGCGGTGGATGGTGGGAACCCCTGCGCCAAGCACTGAAAGGTGCAGCGGATGTGGAACGCATCACGGCACGGGTGGCACTGCGGCAGGTGCGCCCACGCGAACTGGTGGGGCTGGGGCACACCTTGGAACAAGCCCAACGGCTGGCACACGGCTTGGCGCAAGCACTGCCGTCAAGCGATACGACCACCCAGCCCCTGCTAGCACAACTGGCGCAGGAATTGACACCACCCAACGGGTGTGCTGTGCTGCTGCAACGTGCGCTGCTGCCCGAACCTGCGGCGCTGGTGCGCGATGGGGGTGTCATTAACCACGGTTTTGACAGCGAACTGGACGAGCTGCGCGCTATCCAGACCAACTGCGATGGCTTTTTGCTGGCACTGGAAACACGCGAACGCGCTCGCACCGGCATTGCCAACCTGCGGGTGCAGTTCAACAAGGTGCATGGTTTTTACATTGAAGTCACCCAGGGCCAACTTGACAAAGTGCCCGACGACTACCGCCGCCGCCAAACCCTGAAAAACGCCGAACGCTTCATCACGCCCGAACTCAAGGCATTCGAAGACAAGGCCTTGAGCGCGCAGGAACGCGCTCTGGCACGCGAAAAATGGTTGTACGAAGGTCTGCTGGACGCATTGCAAGACTTCCTCCTGCCGTTGAGCACCGTGGCACGGGCCTTGTCCCAGCTCGATGCCCTGTGCGCATTGGCCGAACGCTCCATCACCCTGCAATGGTGCGCCCCCGAATTCACGCCAGAACCCGGCATCCACATCCAAGCGGGCCGCCACCCAGTGGTGGAAGCGCGGATGCAAGAAACTGGCCACGGCACTTTCACCCCCAACGACACCGAGCTGAGCCCCAAGGCAAGGCTGCAAATCATCACTGGGCCCAACATGGGCGGCAAATCCACCTACATGCGGCAGGTGGCACTGATGGCGCTGCTGGGCAGCATGGGCAGTTACGTGCCCGCGCACAGTTGCCGATTGGGGCCGTTGGATGCCATCCACACCCGTATTGGTGCCGCCGATGATTTGGCCAACGCGCAATCCACTTTCATGCTGGAGATGACCGAGGCGGCGCAAATTTTGCACAGCGCCAGCGCACACAGCTTGGTGCTGATGGACGAAATCGGGCGAGGTACATCCACCTTCGACGGCCTAGCGCTGGCCAGCGCCATTGCCAGCCACTTGCACGACAAAACCAAGGCCTTCACCCTGTTTGCCACGCACTACTTTGAGCTAACGGCATTCCCATCACAGCACCACGCGGCGCGCAACGTGCATGTCAGCGCGGTAGAGAGTGCGGGCCACGAGATCGTGTTCCTGCACCACATCGAGC
>JBLIZX010000270.1:0-2723 GCA_048860285.1 Macromonas sp.
GTGCTTAACAACATCGACGTGGCGGTGGAAACCGATGCCGACCGCATCCGCGATGCACTCTACCGCCAAGCCTTTGGCCCGGTGCGTTGGGTGGAAAGCGTGCAGGCGCTCAAAGCCCGTGGCATCACCACGGTGGTGGAATGTGGCCCCGGCAAGGTGCTGGCGGGCATGGTCAAGCGCATCGATGCCGAATTGACCAGCGCCGCCCTGTACGACCCCGCCACGTTGGCCGAAGTCCAGGCCCTGCTGGCCGCCTGATGCGCGCAGCGGCGCGGATGCCGCTGTGTTTTGAACCGAACAAGAGATTTGTATGTCTGCTGAACTTGTATTTTCGGGCCAAGTGGCCCTGGTGACGGGCGCTTCGCGTGGCATTGGTGCCGCCATTGCGTTGCAACTGGCGCAACAAGGCCTCAAGGTGGTGGGAACCGCCACCTCCGAAGACGGTGCCGCCAAGATTACCCAAGCTTTGTCCGCTTTTGCGGGTTGTCAGGGGGCCAAGCTGGATGTGAACAACGCCGCCGAGGCCGAGGCCCTGATCGACAGTATCGTCAAGCAACACGGTGCATTGCACGTGCTGGTCAACAACGCGGGCATCACCCGCGACACGCTGGCCATGCGTATGAAGGATGGCGATTGGGACTCGGTGCTCGACACCAACCTCAAGGCCGTATTCCGCATGAGCCGTGCCGTGATTCGCCCGATGATGAAGCAGCGTTATGGCCGCATCATCAGCATCACCAGCGTGGTGGGTGCGTCGGGCAACCCGGGGCAAGCCAACTACGCCGCCGCCAAGGCCGGTGTGGCGGGCATGACGCGCGCGCTGGCCCGCGAGCTGGGCAGTCGCCACATCACGGTCAATTGTGTCGCACCGGGTTTTATTGAAACCGACATGACCGCCGCCTTGCCCGAGGCGCAGCAACAAGCCCTGTTGGCGCAAATTCCGCTGGGCCACCTGGGTCAGCCCGCCGACGTAGCGCACGCCGTGGCCTATCTGGCCAGCCCGCTGGCGGGCTACATCACAGGGCAGGAACTGCACGTCAACGGCGGCATGTTCATGGCTTGATGCCTTGGTGTTGGGCGCGGGGTTTTCCCGCAATGGCGTTACATTTTGCAAACGGGCCCGGCCATCGGGCTAAAATGGCGCTTGCTGTTTTTAACCACCCTCAGAGGGAACTATGAGCGATATCGAAGCACGTGTGAAGAAAATCATTGCCGAACAACTCGGCGTGGAAGAAGGTCAAGTCACCAACGAGAAGGCTTTCGTGGCCGATCTGGGCGCTGACTCGCTCGACACCGTGGAGCTGGTGATGGCCTTGGAAGACGAATTCGGCATTGAAATTCCGGACGAAGATGCCGAGAAAATCACCACCGTGCAAAACGCCATTGACTACGCACTGGCCAACCAGAAGTAAGCATCCATGAGCCGCCGCCGTGTCGTCGTGACCGGTCTGGGCTGCTTGTCTCCCGTGGGCAACACGGTAGAAGCGGCTTGGGCCAACTTGCTTGCCGGTCAGTCCGGCATCGACCTCATCACCCATTTTGATGCCAGCAACTTCGCCTGCAAGATCGCGGGCGAGGTCAAAGGCTTTGATTTGGAGTCCTACATCAGCGCCAAAGAGGCGCGGACGATGGACACCTTCATCCACTTTGGTATTGCCGCCGCCGCACAGGCCGTGGCCGATGCCGGTTTGCCCGTGGGCGAGGCGTTGAGCGAGGACGAAGCGTGCAGGATTGGTTGCATCATCGGTTCCGGCATCGGCGGCTTGCCGTTGATTGAGAACATGCACGCCGAATTGACGAACCGTGGCCCACGCCGCATTTCGCCGTTCTTTGTGCCTGCATCCATCATCAACATGATTTCCGGGCACGTGTCCATGCGGTTTGGCTTCAAGGGGCCCAACTTGGCGGTGGTCACGGCTTGCACCACTGGGCTGCATTGCATTGGCGAGGCCGCCCGCAAGATTGAGTACGGCGATGCGGATGTCATCGTCGCTGGTGGTTCCGAAGCCACGATCTCGCCGCTGGGTGTGGGTGGTTTTGCTTCCATGCGTGCCTTGTCCACCCGCAACGACGATCCCAAGACCGCTTCCCGTCCGTGGGACAAAGACCGCGACGGCTTTGTGCTGGGCGAGGGTGCCGGTGTGCTGGTACTCGAAGAGTACGAACACGCCAAGGCCCGTGGGGCCAAGATTTACGCCGAATTGTCGGGCTATGGCATGAGTGCCGATGCCGGCCATATGACGGCTCCCAGCATGGACGGCCCACGCCGCGCCATGCTCAACGCGTTGCACAACGCTGGGGTCAACCCCGACGAGGTGGATTACCTCAACGCGCACGGTACTTCCACGCCGCTGGGCGATGTGAACGAAACCAATGCCATCAAGGCTGCGCTGGGCGATCACGCGCGCAACATTGTGGTCAACTCCACCAAGTCCATGACGGGGCATTTGCTCGGTGGCGCGGGCGGTGTTGAAAGTGTGTTCACGGTGTTGGCCATCCACCACCAAAAAAGCCCGCCTACCATCAACATCTTCAACCAAGACGCAGAGTGCGACTTGGACTATTGCGCCAACACCGCGCGCGATATGAAGATCGATGTGGCGCTGAAGAACAACTTCGGCTTTGGGGGCACCAACGGTTCGCTGGTGTTCAAGCGCATCTGATTTTTGGCACTTGCCATGCACAGCGCCCCGTCCGTGGAATACCCGGCGGGGCGTTCTGTT
>JBLIZX010000271.1:0-6462 GCA_048860285.1 Macromonas sp.
GGTATTTGATCAGGTTGTAGATGTCCACACCCACTTCACTGGCCACCGCCTCGTCGTCGTGGACGCGGATCACGGTACGGGTGGCATCGACGGAATCGACCACACCGCCACGGCGGGCCACGACGACGGTACCGGAGTCCACCGCTGCCACACGCTCAATGCCCGTACCGACCATCGGCTTCTCGGGGCGCAGCACTGGCACCGCCTGACGCGACATGTTGGCACCCATCAACGCGCGGTTCGCGTCATCGTGTTCCAAGAATGGCACCAGCGAGGCCGCCACCGACACGATCTGCGCCGGCGACACGTCCATGTACTGCACCGTTTCGGGTGGGGTCAGGATGGATTCACCCTTTTCACGCGCCGACACCAGCTCACCCGTCAGACGGCCTTCCGCATCCAGCGTGGCGTTGGCCTGGGCAATGACGTACTTGCCTTCCTCAATCGCCGACAGGTAATCGATCTCGCTCGTGACCTGGCCATCCACCACACGGCGGTACGGGGTTTCAATGAAGCCGTACTCGTTCAGGCGCGCGTACAGGGCCAGCGAGTTGATCAGACCGATGTTCGGGCCTTCTGGCGTTTCAATCGGGCACACGCGGCCATAGTGGGTCACGTGCACGTCGCGCACTTCGAAGCCAGCGCGTTCGCGGGTCAAACCGCCCGGGCCCAGGGCCGACACGCGGCGCTTGTGGGTGATTTCGGCCAGCGGGTTGGTCTGGTCCATGAACTGCGACAACTGCGACGCACCAAAGAACTCCTTCAAAGCCGCAGAAATCGGCTTGGAGTTGATCAGGTCGTGCGGCATCAACGGCTCTTGCTCGGCCTGGCCCAGACGCTCCTTCACAGCCTTCTCGATACGCGCCAAACCGGTGCGGTACTGGTTTTCGGCCAGCTCGCCCACGCAACGCACACGGCGGTTGCCCAAGTGGTCGATATCGTCCACCTCACCCTTGCCATTGCGCAGATCCACCAGAATCTTGACCACAGCCAGAATGTCTTCGTTCGACAACACCATCGGGCCTGTCGATTCGTCGCGGCCCACGCGGGCGTTGAATTTCATGCGGCCCACGCGCGACATGTCGTAGGTGTCCGGGTTGTAGAACAGGCGGTGGAACAACGCCTGCACCGCGTCCTCGGTCGGGGGCTCGCCAGGGCGCATCATGCGGTAAATCGCCACACGCGCTTGCGATTCGTCTGCCGTTTCGTCGGTACGCAAAGTCTGGCTGATGTAAGCGCCTTGGTCCAGCTCGTTGGTGTAAATACACGCCAAGTCCTGAATGCCGGCACTGCGCAGCTTCTTCAGCAGCGTCTCGCTCAACTCCTCGTTGGCCTTGGCAATGATCTCACCCGTGTCCGGGTCGATAATATTCTTGGCCACCACGCGGCCCAGCAAGAAGTCTTCCGGCACGCTGATGTGCGTGGTGCCCGACTGCTCCAGCTCACGGGTATGGCGCGCGGTGATGCGCTTGTCTTTGGCCACCACCACCTTACCGCTCTTGTCGGTGATGTCAAAACGGGCCACCTCACCACGCAGGCGCTCGGAGACGTAGGCCATTTGCGCGCCACTGTCCATCAGACGGAAGTGGTCGTTGACAAAGAAATTGGCCAGAATCGTTTCCGGTGTCAAGCCAATCGCTTTGAGCAGAATCGTGACCGGCATCTTGCGGCGACGGTCTACACGGAAATACAGCAAATCCTTGGGGTCGAATTCGAAATCGAGCCACGAACCACGGTAAGGAATGATGCGCGCGCTAAAGAGCAGCTTGCCCGAACTGTGGGTCTTGCCCTTGTCGTGCTCAAAAAACACGCCCGGCGAGCGGTGCAACTGCGACACGATCACGCGCTCGGTGCCATTGATGATGAAGGAACCCTTCTCGGTCATCAAGGGCACTTCGCCCATGTACACCTCTTGCTCCTTGACCTCTTTGATGACCTTGGACTGCGAAGTCGAAGACTCACGGTCGTAAATGATCAGCTGCACGCGTGCGCGCACCGCCGAGGAGAACGTCAGGCCCCGCGTTTGGCACTCGCGCACGTCAAAAGCGGGTCTGGCGAGGTTGTACTCGACAAACTTCATCTCGACAAAGCCGTTGTGCGACACAATCGGGAAGGCCGACTCGAACGCAGCTTGCAAGCCCTCAGGTGCACGTTTTTTGGGGGGCACATCGGCTTGCAGAAACGCGGTGTAAGCGTCTTTTTGCATCTGCAGCAGGTACGGAATTTCCAGCACGTTTTCGCGGCTGCCAAAACTCTTGCGGATGCGCTTGCGTTCGGTGAATGAATATTGAGCCATGAGATCTCCGGGCTTGAGGTCTGCGGCGACTGTCGTGCAATGGCCACGCCAACAGTGCGTGCCATCTCAATCTTGGTGACTGGCCTCTACCAGTCTGTGGCGGACGGTGGGCGGTGTTGCACACCCACCCGAACCAAGTGGTTTTCTGCAGTCGGGGTCAGAAAACACGGCAAAACAGACTGTGGTCAATCTGCTTTGCGGCATCTCCTAAGCGAAGAAACGCCAAAAGGCTGGTCTTGTAACCAGCCTCGGGGCGTAATTCTGTGGGGGGCAGACACCCCCCGGCAGGAATTACTTGATTTCAGCCTTGGCACCAGCTTCCACCAGCTTCTTGACAGCGGCTTCAGCATCGGCTTTGGGCATGGCTTCCTTGACGGTCTTGGGAGCGCCGTCCACCAGATCCTTGGCTTCTTTCAGGCCCAGACCGGTGATTTCACGCACGGCCTTGATCACGCCAACCTTTTGGGCACCGGCTTCGAGCAGCACAACGTTGAACTCGGTCTTCTCTTCAGCGGCTGGAGCAGCGGCACCACCGCCAGCAGCCGGAGCGGCCATAGCGGCAGCGCTCACGCCAAACTTCTCTTCAATGGCCTTCACCAGGTCATTGAGTTCCATGACCGACATGCTGTCCAGTGCGGTCAAAAATGCGTCTTTGTCGAATGCCATTTTGAATTCCTAAAACTTGGGATTGGATACCAGCACGCCTTAAGCGGGCTGCGCTTCGCCTTCGGCAGGCGCAGCGGCACCACCGCGCTGCTCGGCCAGAGCGGCCAGCACACGGGCGGTACGGGAGATGGGGGATTGCATCAAGCCCAGCAACTGTGCCAGCAACACTTCCTTCGAAGGAATGTTGGCCAATTGCTTCACGCCGTTTTCATCCAGGGCTTTACCGGCATACACACCACCGCGAATCACCATCTTGGTGTTGGTTTTCGCGAAATCGGCCACCACTTTAGCGGCGGCCACAGCGTCTTCCGAGAAGCCATAGATCAGCGGACCGGTCATCTGATCGGCGGCGACTTCAAAGCCGGTGCCAGCCACAGCGCGGCGGGCCAGGGTGTTTTTCAACACGCTCAAGCTCACACCCTTGCTGCGGGCATCAACACGCAACTTGGTCAGATCGGCCACCGTGATGCCGCGGTATTCCGCCATCACGAGCGTTTGAGCTTTAGCTGCGAGCGCCGACACCTCGTCGATGACGACTTGCTTCTCACTGCGATTCAGACTCAAGATCTACTCCTTAAAAAGCACAGTTGGCTTGACACCGTCCATGCTACCTGTTTGCAGCGATCAACCGTTTCTGGAACCAATCCATTGCGGTGGGATCGCCATCTGCGCTGGCGAAAATTCTCTTTAGGTACACCACGTCAAACGCGGCACACACCAGCGGTCTTGGATGGCCCCAGACGGCATACACCACCCGGGCCCACCACTTTCAGGCACCAACGCGCCTGAAGATTCTTGCTATTGCGACCTTAGACCGCAATGGATTGCACGTCCACACGCACACCCACACCCATGGTGGACGACACGGCGACCTTGCGCAGGTATTGGCCCTTGGACGAAGCCGGCTTGGCTTTGTTCAGAGCGTCCAACAGTGCGGACAAGTTGCCTTGCAGCTTGTCGCTGTCGAACGAACGGCGACCGATGGTGCCGTGCACGATACCAGCCTTGTCCACACGGAACTGCACCTGACCAGCCTTGGCGTTCTTGACGGCAGTGGCCACGTCCGGGGTCACAGTACCCACTTTGGGGTTAGGCATCAAGCCACGCGGGCCCAGGATCTGACCCAGGGTACCCACAATGCGCATCGCGTCCGGAGAAGCGATCACGACATCGAAGTCCATCTTGCCAGCCTTGATGTCGGCAGCCAGGTCGTCAAAACCCACCACGTCGGCACCAGCGGCCTTGGCTTCTTCAGCCTTGGCACCTTGGGCGAACACGGCCACGCGCTTGGTCTTGCCCGTACCGTTGGGCAGCACCACAGCACCACGCACCACTTGGTCGGACTTCTTGGCATCCACGCCCAATTGCACCGCCACGTCGATGGATTCATCGAACTTGGCATTGGCACATTCTTTGACGATGGCCAGCGCATCAGCGATGGCGTACAGCTTGGTGGTTTCTACCTTGCCTTGCAGAGCTTTTTGCTTCTTGGTCAACTTGGCCATCTCACACGCCCTCCACAATCACGCCCATGGAACGGGCAGAACCGGCCAAAGTCTTGATCGCGCCTTCGATGTCGGCAGCGTTCATGTCTTTGAGCTTGGTCTTGGCAATTTCTTCGAGCTGGGCGCGGGTGATCTTGCCCACCTTTTGCTTGTTCGGCACCGAAGAACCCTTGTCCAGCTTGATCGCTTTCTTGATCAGCGTGGTGGCCGGCGGGGTCTTGATGATGAAGGTGAAGCTCTTGTCCGCGTAGGCGGTGATCACCACTGGCAGCGGCAGACCCGGCTCAACACCTTGGGTCTGGGCGTTAAACGCCTTGCAGAATTCCATGATGTTCAGGCCGCGCTGACCCAGCGCCGGACCAATCGGTGGGGAAGGGTTGGCCTTGCCAGCTGGCACTTGCAGCTTAACGAAGCCGACGATTTTTTTCGCCATGTTGATGCTCCTGCGAGTTGTAGCGGCAGTTTGGACTGCCTCCTCGCGGTTGATGACCCAAATTTATAGCAACGCCGACAAAGGGTCAAAAATTGTCCGCGTTATCAACACAAAAGCGCCGACAGCGTCGGCGCAAATGGAAAGTCTTTGATTGTAACTTTTACGCCAGAAAAACGCAAGTCTCAGGTCTTTTCGACCTGATTGAATTCCAACTCCACCGGTGTGGCCCGACCAAAGATGGTGACCGACACACGCAATTTGCTTTTCTCGTAATTGACTTCTTCGACCGTGCCATTGAAATCGGTGAACGGACCTTCCTTCACGCGCACGTACTCGCCGGTCAAGAACTCCACTTTGTGGCGCGGCTTGTCAAAGCCTTCCTGCATCTGGCTGACGATTTTTTGCACTTCGGCTTCTGAAATCGGTGCCGGACGGTTTTTGGCCCCACCCACAAAACCGGTGACTTTGCTGGTATTTTTGACCAAATGCCAGGTCTCATCGTCCATCGCCATTTCGACGAACACATAACCAGGGAAAAACTTGCGCTCGGTGGTGCGTTTTTGGCCATTCTTGACCTCTACCACTTCTTCCGTGGGCACCAAAATGCGGCCAAACTTGTGCTGCATGCCCGCGCGCTGTACACGCTCGGCAATGTTGCGTTCGGCGGCTTTTTCCATCCCCGAGTAAGCGTGCACCACATACCAGCGCATGCCTTCAGCGGGTGCAGCACTCATGGCCACTGCGGCCTCAACGTGTTCGGTCATTTTTATCTCCAACCCAGCAAAACACCGTACAGCAGCCACTCCAGGGTTTTGTCGGTGAGCCACAAAAAGAGCGCCATCAATAAGACGAAGGCAAACACATAGCCCGTCATCTGCGTGGCTTCACGCCGCGACGGCCAAGCCACCTTCTGGACTTCTTTCCAAGAGTCGCGCCCGTAAGCCTGCAACCGCAGCCCGGTATCAGACAGTGCAAACAAGGCCACCGCTGCGGCCACCGCCACCAGCAACACCGCCCATTGCACCCACGGCCCTTGGGCCGCCAGCATGTAAAACCCAACGAAACCACCCAGCACCAAAGCACCGGCAGCGGCCAGTTTGGCTTTGTTGGCACCTGTACCTACGGTTTCGATTTCTGATGTTGCCATGGGATCGCTTTGGCTCGTTCAACACGCTTACAAGAAACATAAACCCACCGAAAGCCTTGCGACTTTGGCGGGTTTATCAAACCACTTAATGTTGTTAAGTGGCAGGGGCAGTAGGAATCGAACCTACAACCTTCGGTTTTGGAGACCGACGCTCTGCCAATTGAGCTATACCCCTACACAGAAAAATCAGTCGAGAATCTTGGCAACCACGCCAGCGCCGACGGTACGACCGCCTTCACGGATAGCGAAGCGCAGACCTTCTTCCATAGCGATCGGAGCGATCAGCTTGACCGTGATCGACACGTTGTCGCCCGGCATCACCATTTCTTTGCCTTCCGGCAGTTCGATGGAGCCGGTCACGTCGGTGGTGCGGAAGTAGAACTGCGGACGGTAGTTGTTGAAGAACGGGGTGTGA
>JBLIZX010000272.1:0-15404 GCA_048860285.1 Macromonas sp.
TGAACCTGAATGGCCGATACGTCATCACCCGCCGCTTGCCCACCCTGCAAAAAGGCGGTGGGATCTTCTTGCAACAGGCCCAGCGTCCCCCCCAGCGCCTTGAGCAATCCAGCACGCTCGGGCGAACGGGTACGGTTGACCTCTCCAGCCAGCTCGAACAGCACCGCCACCGCCTCGGGGGTACCAAAGTCTTCGTCCATCGCGGCTTTGAAACGGCTGGCGTAGCCATCGTGCTGCCAATCCACGCTGCCGATGTCGGCGGGCGGCACCGCTTCCAACGCGGTGTAGAGGCGCTTGAGCGCGGCACGGGCATCGTCCAAGTGCGCGTCGCTGTAATTCAGGGCACTGCGGTAATGGGTGCGCACGATGAAGAAACGCACCGTCTCGGCATCGTATTTTTCCAGCACCTCGCGGATGGTGAAGAAGTTGCCCAAGCTCTTGGACATTTTCTCGTTGTCCACGCGCACAAAACCGTTGTGCATCCACACCTGCGCCAGCGTCTGGCCAGTAGCACCTTCGCTTTGGGCAATCTCGTTTTCGTGGTGCGGAAACTGCAAATCCGCGCCACCGCCGTGGATATCAAAACTCTCGCCCAACATCTCGCAACTCATGGCCGAGCATTCGATGTGCCAACCTGGGCGACCCAGCCCGTAGGGGCTGTCCCATTTGGCCTCGTCCGGCTCGGTGGGTTTGGCGGCTTTCCACAGCACAAAATCCAGTGGATCGTGCTTGCCGTCGTCCACCGCCACGCGCTCGCCGGCGCGCAGGTCGTCCAGGCTCTTGCCCGACAATTTGCCATAACCGTCAAACTGGCGCACGGCGTAATTTACGTCGCCGTTGGGACTGCGGTAGGCCAACCCCTTGCGCTCCAACGTGCCAATCAGGTTGAGCATTTGCGACACGTAGTCCATGGCGCGGGGCTCCAACGTGGGGCGCTCAATGCGCAACGCATCGGCATCTTGGTGCAACGCCTCCACCATGCGGTCGGTCAGGCTGCGGATGGTTTCGCCGTTCTTCAACGCACGGGCAATGATTTTGTCGTCGATGTCGGTGACGTTGCGCACGTAGGTCACACGGTGGCCACTGGCCTTGAGCCAGCGTTGCACCACATCAAACGCCACCATGGAACGCGCGTGCCCCAGATGACACAAGTCGTACACCGTCATGCCGCACACATACAGGCGCACATGGCCGGGTTCGAGGGGCGTGAAAGCGTCCACGCGGCGTGTAAGGGAGTTGTAGATGCGCAAGGTCATAGGCAAGAAAGTACAATCTTTGGCAGTATATCGGCCCGATCCAGCGCACACATGTGCGGCGCGGCGGAAACCACTGAAGGACGGGTATTGTGCCGCGTCCGGTGCGGTGGTCACCGATTGACCCTACCGGAAGTCCTCCTCATGCCTGTTCGCCCTTGCTCACGCCCCGCCCGATGGGTACCTGCCGCCGGTGGTGCTGTGGGGCTCAAACTGGCGCGCAGCAGCGCTGCGTTGCTGTGTGTACTGGGCTTGGTGGTGGGTACCGCCCACGCCGAAACCCCGGCCTACAAAGAAGTCCAGCAACTGCTGCGCGCAGGCCAGTGGCAACAAGCTCAGCAACGCGCCGATACCTATTTGGGCAACAACCCCAAAGACCCGCAAATGCGTTTTTTGAAGGGGGTGGCACAAAACCAAGGCGGCCAAAGCGCGGACGCGCAACAAACCTTCACGCAACTCACGCAAGACTACCCCGAGCTGCCCGAACCCTACAACAATTTGGCCGTGCTGCACGCTGCACACAACCAGTTGGAACAAGCCCGGGCGGCTTTGGAAATGGCCATCCGACTCAACCCCGACTACGGCACCGCGCACCACAACTTGGGCGATGTGTACGCCCGCTTGGCCGCCCAAGCTTACGCCCGGGCCGTCGCGCTGGATGCCACCGGCAACCCTGCGCTGCGCACCCGGCTGCAAACCCTGCAACAATTGACCACCCCAACCGCCACACCATCGGCGACCCATGCTCGCCCATAATATGGCGGTACCTGCCCTTCATTTTTGTATGCAACGACGCTTCCTAAACCGCACCGCCGCCTTGCTGGCAGGCTTGGTCCTGCTGCCGCTGGCCCACCTGCACGCGCAAACCCCCATCCACGCCCCGCGCGTCAAATTGCAAACCAGCCAAGGTGACATCGTGTTGGAACTGGCCGCCGACAAAGCGCCGCAAACGGTGGACAACTTCTTGCAATACGTCAAGACCCGGCACTACGACGGCACCGTATTTCACCGCGTCATCGACGGCTTCATGATCCAAGGGGGCGGTTTTACGCCCGACATGGTACAAAAGCCCACCCGCGCCCCGGTACAAAACGAAGCCAACAACGGCCTCAAAAACACCCCGTTGACCGTGGCCATGGCACGCACCAACGACCCCCACTCGGCCACCGCACAATTTTTCATCAACGTGGCCGACAACAAATTCCTTAACCACACCCAGCCCACCCTCAACGGCTGGGGCTACACGGTGTTTGGCAAAGTGGTGGCCGGAGCCGACGTGGTGGACAAAATCCGCAAGGTATCCACCAGCAACCGGGGCATGCACCAAAACGTGCCTACCACGCCCATCACCATCATCAAAGCCACTTTGGAGAACTGAAACATGGCAAACCCCCAAGTTGAACTGCACATCACCGACTACGGTGTCGTCACGCTGGAACTGGACGCTGAAAAAGCCCCTATCTCCACCGAGAATTTTCTGACTTACGTCAAAAACGGTCATTACAACAACACCATTTTCCACCGCATCATCGATAACTTCATGGTGCAGGGTGGTGGTTTTGAGCCGGGCATGAAACAAAAGCCCACCGGCGCTGAGATCCAAAACGAGGCCAACAACGGCCTCAAAAACAACAAGTACACCATCGCGATGGCCCGCACACAGGCTCCGCACTCGGCCAGCGCGCAGTTCTTCATCAACGTGGCCGACAACGGCTTCTTGAACCACACCGCACCGTCCATTCAGGGCTGGGGCTACGCCGTGTTTGGCAAAGTGGTCAAAGGCACCGAAATTGTGGACAAAATCCGCAGCGTCAAAACCGGTCGCAAGGGTTACCACGACGACGTGCCCGTCACCGACGTGGTGATCGAAAAAGCCGTGGCGCTGTAATTACGGCACCCACGCCGACCATGCCAGCCGCCGCTTGCGCCACCTATGTGCCGCCCGCCAGCGACTGGCACCTGTTGACCGCACCGCCGCACTGGCGTGCGGTCGATTTCATTTCAGATGTGCATTTGCACAGCAGTGAAGCGGCCACGGCCAACGCTTGGCGGCACTACCTGCAACACACCACCTGCGACGCACTGTTCATTTTGGGCGATTTGTTCGAGGTCTGGATCGGCGACGACATGCTGGACAACCCCACCGATACGGTGCCAGAACAGCGTTTTTTACAAGACTGTTGCAACGCCTTGCGCGCCTGTGCCCAGCAGCGCCCGGTGTACGTGATGTGCGGCAACCGCGATTTTTTGCTGGGTTCGCGCTTTTTTACCGCCACCCACACCCACAAACTGCACGATCCCAGCGTGCTGCAACTCGGTGCCCAAGGCTATCTGCTCAGCCACGGGGATGCTTGGTGTTGGGACGACCACGCCTATTTACGCTTCCGTGCGCAGGTGCGCAACCCTACTTGGCAAACCAACTTCTTAGAGCGTTCGCTGGCGGAGCGTGCCAGCATCGCCCAAGGTTTGCGCCAACACAGCCAAGCCCGCAAACAAGCCAGCCAAATTGGCCACAACGGCATCACCTACGCCGATGTGGACAACACAGCGGCCCAGCAGTGGCTGCAACGCACCGGCGCGCGCACGTTGATCCACGGCCACACCCACCGTCCGGCCCAGCACGCACTGGACGCACACCGGCAACGCTGGGTGTTGAGCGACTGGGATGCCACAGCACGCCCCCACCGGCTCGAAGTGCTGCGCCTGCAACGCAACCACGCCGGTATTTGGGAACCACAGCGCCAGCCCCTGTGCTGAGGCTGGTGCGGGGCCACACAAGACGCTGTGGCGTTTAACGGCGCAACAACACCTTCAACACGCCTTGCAAACGGCGCGCGGCAGCGGCATCGTACGGTTGGGCCAACACTTGGGCGACATCTTGCGTCCACGTTTCAGCCGGGGCCGGATCTTTGCGGCGTTGCAACAGTTGCAACTGCAACATGCGGCGCTCGTTTTGCTGTTCGGCGGGGGTAGGCACTTCGGCGGCCATTTCGAGACGCAACAGGCTGGTGGCGGCCTGCTCAGCGGCTTGCGGGACTTTGCCAATCGCTTGTGCCCACAGGCTACGGCCCGCCACAGCGCCTTTGCCACCCAACGCTTGTGCTGTCGGCAGCGTGGCGGGATCGCGTTTTTCCCAAGCGGTCAGCAGTTGGGTCAACACTTCGCCATGCGCTTGCGCGGCCAGTTTTTTCAGCGATTGCTCGGCTTGTTCCAAAGCATCGCGCTGGGCTCGGAAGGCGGCATCACCCAGACGCGGGCCACGCGGCTCGAAACCAGGACGGTCGCCAAAACGGCCACGGCCTTCGCGGTCTTCACGCGGACCACGTGGGTTGTCACGGCCATCGCGGCGCTCACCCGGTTTGGCTCCAAAACGGCTGGCCACCACGGGTTCGGTTTTCTTCATGCCGGGGCGATCATCACCACGCATAGCCACCAGTTTTTTGGGTGCTGCGGCAGCCGCGGGGGCCGGAGCAGCCTCTGCCGGGGCAGGTTCAGCATGGGTCTCGCCCACTTCGGCGGCTGGAGCGGCTGCGGCGGCAGCCGCTGCATTGGCTTGGGCTTGACCCCGCACCGCGTCTTGCAATGCCTGTGCCGCAGCGCGGATTTGCTGTGCATCGCCGCTGGCGTTGGCCGCTTGCAGGGCTTTGGCCGCGTCCAACACACGCTTGTCGTGTTCGCTCACGGCAGCAGCGGTTTTTTCACGCTCGGCGGTTTTGCGTTCAAAAGCCTGGTCGATGGGTTTGCGGAAGGCTTCCCACAGTTTTTGTTCTTGCTTGCGCTCCAGTGGCACGCTGTGCGCTTCTTGTTGCCAACGCTGTTGCAGGGCTTTGACCGCATCGATGCGCAGCATAGGAGCGGTGCCCAAGGCTTCGGCTTCGGCGATCAGTGCCTGACGGCGGGCCAAGCTTTCGGCCTGCGCGGCCTCCAAACGGGCGTGGGCCTCGTTCATCACGGCCTTCCACTGCGGTTGCAGTTCAGCAAAGGCTTTTTCGCTCAGGTGGCCGCACTGCCGCCAGCGTTCGGCAAAGGCGTGCAGCTCGCGCAACTGGTTTTTCCATTCGGTGTTGTCGGCATTGGCTTGCGTCCAAGCTTTGACTTCGTCCATCAACACACGGCGCTGGGCCTTGTGGGCCTCGTTTTGTTCTTTGATTT
The DNA here is from genome assembly GCA_048860285.1 of Macromonas sp. Classification (GTDB taxonomy): domain Bacteria; phylum Pseudomonadota; class Gammaproteobacteria; order Burkholderiales; family Burkholderiaceae_C; genus Macromonas_A. The sequence goes on from JBLIZX010000272.1 coordinate 5,406, forward strand.
TGCCCAGCCACGCTTCGACCACTTTGTAGGCGTTGTTGCAAGCTTCGTCAAATTTTTTCCACAATGCGTGGTTGGGCACACCGCCTTGGTCGGTGGCTTTCCATTGTTCGCGCAAAGTGCGCAGGGTGTCCTTCATTTTGCGGCCACCCATTTGTTGGCCTTCAGGCGCTTCGGTCAGGGCCACGGCTTTGGCCACCAACTCTTCACGCAACTGGTCGGCGCGCCAACGTTGCCAGCCTTCCAGCTCACCGGCTTGCGCCAGCGCAGCGTGTACCTTGGCATCCAATTCGGGCTCGATGTAGCGGGCGTGCTCTTTGAGGCTGTTGCGCAATTCGGTGGCCGCTTTGGGCACCGCCTTGCTGTGGCCTTCGGCCACTTCTTTTTGCAACACTTCCAACGCAGCACCCACCACTTTGGCGGCTTGTTCTTTGTGCGCAGTCAAGGCGGCCATGTCCACCGCTGGCGGCGGGGCCAGGGGTTCTCCCCGTGCCACGCGCAGCTCATCGGCCCACACGGGCACGGCGGGCAGTGGGGCTTGTGCGTCTTCGGCAGCGGCCACAGCCAGCGCCAGTGCGGCATCAAACGCCTCCCATACCAGCGCCAATTGGGCACGCGAAGCATCCAATTGCGCCGGATATTTGGGGTCTAAGCTGTCCCAAGCGGCTTCGCCCACCAGTTGGGCCGCTTGTTGCTGCCATTGGGCCACGTCGGCACGCAAACCATCCAAGCTGGCTTGCGCTTCGCGCCAAGGTTTGGTGGACAACACTTCAATGCGTTGCGCCAGCAGCACCGCCGCTTCGCGCTCCACCTGCACACGGTGTTGCAGGTCTTCCAACGCCTTCATGCGTTCGGCCAAAGCCTGCTTCAAGCCCGACAACGGCTCACGCGACAGCGGCGCACCCGCCTTGGCGGCATCGCGTTGCCAAGCCATCGCATCGGCCAAGTTAAGCTTGGGCTGGGCCAACAGGGTTTGGGCTTTGGCAGCCCATTCTTCGGCAATTGCTTCTTGGGCCTTGGCGCGTTTGAGGTCGTCCAGCTTTTCCTTCAGGGCCTTGGCGGCCCCCTTGTCACGGTGCGAGAGTTCACGGAACACATCGTTCATGTCGTCGTAGCTGGGCTCGGTGGCCAGCCACTCGCGCAGGCGGGCCGCACGTTCGCCCGACGTGGGCGCGGTGAAGGCACCGCCGGTCAGGGCATCAAGTTGAGACAAATCGGCGGGTTTGGCAGGGGACTTCGAGGTGGTATTCACAGCGTCTGGAGCAGCAATAGGATTAAGCCGCTATTGTCGCTGCACTTTGCACGGTTTGGCGATCCTGTGCATTTGCCACAGAATGCCACACCACTGGGCAGACCTGCAACCGTTGGGGCTGGCCATTCCCAAGAACCTTTCCATCACTGCTGAACCATGTCCGATACCGCTTTGAAACTCGCTTTGCAACAACGCTACGGCCACGCGGCTCCCAGCCTCGCCACAGCCCCTTGGCCCGGCGACGACGTGTTGCAACAACTGCTCAACCACCGCTCGGTGCGCACCTACACCCCACAACCACTGGCAGAGGGCACGCTGGAGCGGCTGGTGGCAGCGGCACAATCGGCCGCCACCTCGTCCAATCTGCACGCCTGGAGTGTGGTGGCGGTGCAAAACCCTGAACGCAAAGCTCAGTTGGCACAGTGGTGCGGGCAACAAAGCCATGTGCACAACGCACCGCTGTTTCTGGTCTGGTTGGCCGATTTGTCGCGCCTGGACCGCACCGCCGCACGCCAGCAACGCCCCGCAACGGCCAACGACTACTTGGAACAATTTGTGATTGGCGTGGTCGATGCCGCGCTGGCGGCACAAAACGCGGTGGTGGCCGCCGAAGCTTTGGGCTTGGGCACGGTGTACATTGGCGCACTGCGCAACCACGCCGACGCAGTGGCTGCAGAACTGCAATTGCCCGCTCACGTATTCCCAGTGTTTGGCCTGTGCGTGGGCCACCCCGACCCAACACAACCCGCCGCTGTCAAGCCACGCATGCCCCAAACGGTGGTGCTGCACCACGAGGCTTACCGCCAGCCCGAAACTGCCCCCACCGAAGCGGAACTGGTGGCCCAATACGATGCCACACTGCAAGCCTTTCAACGCAGCCAAGGCATCCCACAGGTGGCGTGGTCGGAACAAGCGGCGCAACGTGTGGCCGGGCCCAACAGCCTGTCGGGCCGCGATGCGCTGCAACGCTTTGTGCGCGAGCAAGGTTTCGGGTTGCTCTGATCCGCCCTGATCAGCTCCACAAATCCAGTGGCGGATCGTGGATGATGGCGCGCAACACGTCGGTGCGGGACACAAACCCCTCCACCTGTCCACGCGCATCGACCACCGGCAAACCCGGCAAGGCGGTTTCGAGCATTACCTCGGCCAGACGGCGCAAATCGGTGTGTTCGTCCACGCTGGGCACGGGCGATACCATCCAATCGCTCACCGGCTGGCTCCAGTTGGCGTGCCATTCCACCGGATTTTGGTCGGGGTGTGGCAACCGCTCAGGCTGCAACAGCTCAGCCCGCGTCAGCAATCCGACCAAAATGCCGTCGCTGTTGACGACCGGAGCCTGCCCGTAGCCCGCCTCGGCCAGCCGCCGCCAAGCTTCGTGCAAACTGAACCCCATGCGCAAACACAAGGGGCGGCGCGACATGACCTCACCCACGCGCTGCAACGGCTGCCGCCCATCTTCTGGGGCACGTTGCACCATGCCATACGCCTGCAAAGCCTCGGCCCCACCGCTTTGTGTTGCGGCCAAACCAATCCGACGGGCCGGAGCCTGGGCACTGGGCTTGGGCGACGGATGCCGCACATAAGGGGCCAATGCAGCGTCCAGCGCACGGTCAAACTGGCCGTCGTGGGCCCGGATCGCGGCCGTGCGGCGCAGCGATACCACACGCCGCATCTCCTCCAGCGGTCCCACAAAAATTTGCCCCGACGTTCCGTACACCGCAAACATAGCACCGGCTCCCTGATGGTTTGGTTGGCAAAGTGGTTACCTTACCACCACGAACACCCGCTATACCGGCGTATCGGGCAAGAACAGCGCCTGCAAATCGCTCAGAAAATCAAAGCCGCGCTCGGTGGGCACCACAGTGTTCAAATCGCGGGTGATCCAACCACGTTGTTCGGCCTGCTGCAACGCTGGAGCAATCGCGCTCAAGGGCAACCCCGTGCGCTCGCCAAAATCCTGCAAGGCAAAGCCTTGGCGCAAGCGCAAGGCATTGAGCATGAACTCAAACGGCAAATCCGCGCGCCCAACTTCCTCGCTCTGGCTGATGGCCTGCCCTGCCTGGGCTTGGGTCATGTACAGTTGCGGCTCACGGTAACGCACTTGGCGCACCACCCGGTGCGCAAAACTCAGCTTGCTGTGCGCCCCTGCACCTATGCCCAAGTAGTCGCCAAACTGCCAATAATTCCAGTTGTGCCAACAACGGTGCCCAGCGCGGGCGTAGGCCGAAACCTCGTACCGTTGCAACCCAGCAGCACCGGTCAATTCGGTGATGCGGTCGAGCATCGCATACGCGTCATCGTCTTCAGGAATGGCAGGCGGGTGCTTGGCAAAAACGGTATTGGGTTCGATGGTCAGGTGGTAAATGGAAATGTGCGGCGGCTGCAACGACAGCGCGGTACGCATATCCTCTTCCAATTGCGCCAACGTCTGGCCAGGCAGCGCGTACATCACATCCAGGTTGAACGTGTCAAAAGCCTGTGCCGCCTCCTCCACCGCCGCCAGGGCTTGCGCGCGGTTGTGCACCCGGCCCAGTGCCTGCAAATGCGCATCGTTGAAACTCTGCACCCCCACCGACAAGCGCGTCACACCAGCAGCACGGAAAGCGCGGAAGCGGTCTTTCTCAAAAGTCCCCGGATTGGCTTCCAGCGTGATCTCGCAATCGGCCTCCAAACGCAAACGTGCACGCAAATCGCTCAACAACCGAGCGATGGCATCAGGACTGAACAAGCTGGGCGTGCCCCCACCCAAAAAAATGCTGTGAACGGTGCGGCCCCACACCAACGGCAAACTGGCATCCAAATCGGCCAACAGCGCATCCAAATAACGTGCCTCGGGCAACTCACCCGCATGGGCGTGTGAATTGAAATCGCAGTAAGGACACTTTTGCAAACACCACGGCAGGTGCACATACAGCGACAGGGGCGGCAATGTGCCCAAATTCAACGTACCGGGGCGCATCAAATGCCGCACATCCAAGGGGTTCGAAGCGGAATTCATGGGAATGGCAGAGGTATGGTTCACAACCAGTCGGCTTTTTGCTGGTGGGCTTGGTGCAATTCGCGCAATTTATCGCGCAACGAGGTCATGCCACCCGTGACGTACACCCAGTTGCCATGCACCGCCCGCACCGCTTCCACCGACGCATGGCGGATAAAGTCGGTCATAAAAATCACCGTGTTGTCGCCCTTGGACAAAGCGGTGAGCTGGTTGCTGTTGCGCGCATCGGCCTGCACAAACGTCAGCTTGAGAAAACGAAATTCGTTTTTGATCATGTGGGCCTGCCCAGGCAACAACCCCACCACCGTCACCCCCATGTTTTTGCTTTTGGGCCGCTTTTTAGCCGCATCCAATACCGGCAACGCCGACTCAGGCGTGGTAAATACCGTGGCTCCCTCCGCTGGGATCGGAACAGGAGTGGGCACTGCCACCGGCTCCGAGCTGGCCATCACCACAGGTTCAACCACCGCCAACTCTGGCAGCTCCGCAGGGGTGCTGACCTCCACCTCCCGCACCATTGCCACCGGGGAGCTGGCCACAACCGGCACCACCGCAGGTTGCTGGGCCACTGGCGGTACCGCCATTTGCACCACTGGCTGTGCCAACAAATTGATGGGAATGTTGATGGGCTGAATTTGCCCCACAGCGGTCACAATTCTGGCGTGAATGTCCTGAGCGGCATCCGCCACCAGTTGCTGGATTTTGGCCTCAATCTCGGCGCGCAAAGGCTCGGCCAGCGCGTCCACAATCGAAGCGGCAATCGCTTCAATGGCACCGGCAAACGCTGGATGTGCGGTGACAGGGCTGGAAGGTGTGGTGGGGCGGGTCAAAGTCGTGTCTCCCTGCAAACATTCAACGGTCATTTGATTGATTGAACGGCCATTGGCCTCAAAACCAGCGTTCACGCATCAGCGCCAGCATCGCTTGGGCGGCACGGCCCCGGTGGCTATTGGCATTTTTCACCTCGGTGGGCAACTGGGCAAAAGTCTGGCCAAATTCGGGCAGCCACATCACCGGGTCAAAGCCAAAGCCGTTGCTGCCCTGCGGCTCGGTGGTGATCACACCGACCACACGCCCGCTGGCCACCAAAGGCTCGGGATCGTTTGGGCTGCGCACAGCCACCAAAGTGCTGACCATGGCCGCCCGGCGGTTGGTCTGGCCCTGCAACTGTTCCAGCAAAGCGCGCACATTGTTGGTATCGCTTTTGTCGTAGCCAAACTGGGTACAGTAGTACGCTGTGTCCACACCCGGCAACCCGCCAAACGCATCCACACACAAGCCAGCATCGTCGGCCATCGCGGGCAAACCACTGAGCGCACTGGCGTGGCGCGCCTTGGCCAACGCGTTTTCGATGAAAGTGCGGTGCGGCTCGGGCGCTTCAGGGATGTTCAAATCCCCCTGACGCACCAACGCCACCCCCAACGGCGCAAACATGGCCTGCAACTCGGCCAACTTGCCCGCGTTGTTGCTCGCCAGCACCAATTTATGACTTGTGGCGGCGCACGCAGCGCGCACCTCATCAACGGCACCGCCCTCGGCGCGCACCGGCAAAACAGCATTCAACATGGGTATTTCTTTTCCGGGAGGTGCCCTGCACACCGCAAGCACCCGTGGGTCTTTGACATAATCGGAGCCTCAGCAGCGGCGCGGCCTTGCGCCACTGCCAACCGATTGCGAGACGATTCAATGCCAGTTTACAGCATGACCGGTTATGCCACCGTGCAAAGCCTGCCCCCCGGCGACAGCCCCGCCAGCACCGCCAACGCCCCGGTTCTGGGCATGGAAATTCGCTCCGTCAACAGCCGCTTTCTGGACTTGAGCTTTCGCCTCTCCGACGAGTTGCGCCCCAATGAACCGGCACTGCGCGAGCTGATCGCCACCCGCGTCAAACGCGGCAAAGTGGAAGTGCGTGCCTGGATCGAAGGCCGCAGCGACAACACCCTGCGCCAACCCAACGCACCAGAACTGCAAAAACTGGTGGGCCTACAAGACCAAATCCGTGCTTGGCTGCCCAACGCACGCGAACTGTCGGTGGCCGAAGTGCTGCAAACCCTCAGCCGCACCACGCCCGCCCCCACCGGGCTGGCCGACACCTTGCACAACATGGCACAGCGCGCCGTAAGCGACTTCAGCGCCTCACGCGAACGCGAAGGTGGCCGCCTGGCCACCATGCTGTTAGACCGCACCGCCCAATTGCGCCAACTGGCCGCACAGGCCCAACCCATGGTGCCGCAACTGGTCGAGCTGCAACGCCAACGCTTCCTCGACCGCTGGAACGAAGCCCTGGGCGCGGCACAAGCCGACGCAGCCGCCAGCGCCGCCCAAGAACGCGCACTGGCCGAAGCCACCGCCTTTGCCATCCGCATCGACGTGGCCGAAGAACTGACACGCCTGCAATCCCACTTGGACGAAATCGAACGCCTGATCCACAAAGGTGGCGAAGTCGGCAAACGGCTGGACTTCTTCATCCAAGAACTGCACCGCGAAGCCAACACACTGGGCAGCAAATCGTCCAACCTCGACCTGACCCGCATCTCGGTGGACATGAAAGTCCTCATCGAACAAATGCGCGAACAAGTACAAAATTTGGAGTAAGCCCATGACCGACTACCCCGGCAACCTCTACGTCGTGGCCGCCCCCAGCGGCACGGGCAAATCCAGCCTGGTCAAAGCACTGCTCGAAGTGGACTCCCACATGGAACTGTCGGTCTCGCACACCACCCGTGCTCCACGTGGTCAGGAAGTGCATGGCCGCGAATACTACTTCGTCGGCAACGAAGAGTTCGACCGCATGGTCGAGCAAAATGCTTTCATCGAATGGGCACACGTCCACAGCAACCGCTACGGCACCTCGCGCAAAGCCATTGAAGACAAAATTGCCGCCGGGGCCGACATCGTGCTGGAAATTGACTACCAAGGTGCCATCCAAGTCAAACGCCAGTTCCCCAATGCGGTGCTGGTCTTTATCCTGCCCCCCAGCTGGCCCGAACTGCGCGCCCGCCTGATGCGCCGCGCCGAAGACTCGGACGACGTGATCGAGCTGCGCCTGAAGAACGCCGCCGAGGAAGTGGCCCAGGTCGACAAATTCGACTTCGTTATAATCAACGAACTCTTTGAGCGTGCGCTTTTCGACCTGAAAGCCATTGCACACGCCCAGCGCCTGAAGGTGGCCGCCCAGCGCCGGGCACGCGCCGACACCTTCCGCGCCCTCAACCTGCTGTAATTTCCCCGTTTCGATTCTCTCTGGAGGCCACCATGGCACGCATTACCGTTGAAGACTGTCTGGCAAAAATCCCCAACCGCTTTCAGCTCGTGCTGGCCGCCACCTACCGCGCCCGCATGCTCAACCAAGGTCATACCCCCAAGATCGAGAGCAAGAACAAGCCGGGCGTGACCGCCCTGCGCGAAATTGCCGAAGGCAAAATTGGCCTCGAAATGCTGAAAAAAGTGCCGGTCTAAACCACTCCTTTCAGGGCTAAAGCACCGCTACGCGGTGCTTTTTCTTTTGTGCGGTGCAACATAATCCAGCAGAAAACGCCAAGTCCAGCTATATTTCAGGCATGAGTACACACCCGACCCCAACCCCCGAGCAAACCGCCGCCAGTGTCGCGGCCGCCAGTTTTGCCGCGCTGGTGGACAAGTTGGACTACCTCAGCCCCAGCGACATTGAGCAAGTCCGGCTGGCCTACCGCTTTGCCGACCAGGCCCACTTGGGCCAAATGCGCAAAAACGGCGACCCCTACATTACGCACCCGATTGCGGTGGCGCAAATCTGCACCGAATGGAAACTGGACGCGCAGGCTCTGGCTGCGGCGCTGATGCACGACGTGTTGGAAGACTGCGGCGTGTCCAAGCAAGACATGACCGAACGCTTTGGCGTAGCGATAGCAGAACTGGTGGACGGGCTGACCAAACTGGACAAATTGGAGTTTGACAGCCGCGAGCAAAACCAAGCCGAATCGTTTCGCAAAATGCTGCTGGCCATGGCACGCGACGTGCGCGTCATCCTCATCAAACTGGCCGACCGCACCCACAACATGCGCACCATGGGCGATATGCCGCGCAACAAATGGGGCCGTATCTCCAGCGAAACTTTGGAAATTTACGCCCCTATCGCACACCGGCTGGGCCTGAATTACAGTTACCGAGAATTGCAGGAACTCGCCTTCAAACACCTGCATCCTTGGCGTTACCATGCCCTGTCCAAAGCGTTAGACCGTTCGCGGCACCGCCGCAAAGATTTGATCGAGCGCGTGCGTTGCGAAGTGGAAAACGCGTTTGGCCAGCACAGCATGCCGGTGCGCATCATCGGGCGCGAAAAAACACTGTACTCCATCTACCGCAAGATGGATCTCAAGCACCTTTCATTTGCACAAGTCACCGATATCTACGGTTTTCGCATTGTGCTCGACACCCTGACCGACTGTTACACCGCGCTGGGCGTGCTGCACCAACTCTACAAACCTCTGCCGGGCAAGTTCCGCGACTACATCGCCATCCCCAAGATGAACGGCTACCAGTCGCTGCACACCACGCTGGTGGGGCCGTTCGGTACCAACATCGAATTTCAACTGCGCACCCCATCGATGGATGTGGTGGCCGAGTCCGGCGTGGCCGCACACTGGCTCTACAAAGCCATCGACCCACACAGTCAAGCCGCCGAACGCCTCAACACCCAATGGCTGCAATCGCTGCTCGACATCCAGCAAGAAACGCGGGATGCCGCTGAATTTTGGGACCACGTCAAAATCGACCTCTTTCCCGACGCGGTGTATGTGTTTACGCCCAAGAGCAAAATCATGTCGATGCCACGCGGCGCTACCGTGGTCGATTTTGCCTACGCCATCCACAGCGATGTGGGCCACCGCGCCATCGGAGCCAAAATCAACGGCGAACAGGTGGCCCTGCGCACCGAACTCACCAACGGGGACGTGGTGGAAATCGTCACTTCACCGCACGCCAAGCCCAACCCCAGCTGGTTGGGATTTGTGCGCACCGGCAAGGCACGCTCCAAGATTCGGCACCACCTCAAAACCATGGCGCAACAAGAATCGATGGAGCTGGGCGAGCGCCTACTGCGCCAAGCCCTGCGCAGCGAAGGTGTGGCCGCCCTGCCCGAAACCAACGACCACGCGCTGTGGGACAAACTGCTGCGCTTCACGGGCAACAAAACGTTGGACGAACTGCTGACCGACATTGGGCTGGGCAAACGCATTGCCAGCATGGTGGGCAAAAAATTGGCTTCGCTGCTGGGCGAAAGCGGCCATCGGCCCAATCTGCTCCTCATCAGCCAAGAACGCTATGCGGGTGCACCGGATCAACCCAGCCAAGGTGTGGTGACATTGGACGGCAGCGAAGGTGCTTCGGTACAGTACGCCAACTGCTGTCACCCCATTCCAGGGGACAAAATTGTGGGCTACCTTGGACGTGGCGAAGGTCTGGTGGTACACACCGACGACTGCCCCACCGGCAAAAAGTTGCTGCACCGCGACAGCGAGCGGTTCTTGGATGTAGAGTGGTCGGAAGCGCCGGTGCGGCTGTTTGAATCGGCGGTGGTGGTCACCATTGAAAACGGCAAAGGCGTACTGGCCAAGGTGGCCTCGGCGTTCGCAGCCGCTGAAGCCGACATCAACCACATCCACATGAACGAAGATGCTCTGCACAGCGCCACCGATTTGCGCTTTTTGATTGCCGTGCGCGACCGCGTCCACTTGGCCCATGTGCTGCGCGCACTCAAGCGCACGCCCTCTGT
>JBLIZX010000273.1:0-3199 GCA_048860285.1 Macromonas sp.
CCCCAAAGATGCAGACCAGCGCCACCCCGTAACCAATCACCACCAGCATACGCGTTTATCCTGTATTTTCAAAGCCTGCTCTTACTTCGGCAACTGCGACGCTCTCTTGATCCCTGAATCTGAGCCCACTGTTTTTTTAAGATACTGTCGCCACGTTTGCCAAGTCTGCCACCAAGGTCGCCAACGCTCTTGCGATTGTTGCCACCAACGCCAACCGCCCCACAACCGCCAACCCCAACGCCACACCCAACGTGGCCGCCACCACAGTGCGGCCAACGCCAACGCAGCGGGCACCAGCGGGTGTTGACGCATCCAACGCCAAGTGGCGCGCACCTGCTCGGCGCGCTCCAACCACGGCTGAGCGGCCTGCACATGCCGCACCACACGCTCGCGCAACAGCGCCGATTGCTGCACCAACGCCAAACGGCGCTCCAGCAAGCGTTGACGACGGGCCGAGGTCATGGTTGCTTCAAACGCTGTTCGTCGCGCCTGAACTCATCCAGCGTGCTCTCAAACCAACCCCGGGTTTGTGCCCAACGCGCTTTGGCCCACCACACCGCCACGCCCGCCAAGGTCAAAAAGACGGTGGTGAACACCGCCAACGCCAACACGCGGTGGCTGTCCCACAACAACACCGTCAGGAAAATGGCCAAAAAGGCCAAGCCAAGCACCAGCAACAGCACCGCCGCCAAGCCCAACAACAAGGTTTCAAGTGCTGCCCAAGCGTGTTCACGCGCTTCTACGCTAAACAGCTCCAGCCGCACCCGCAGCCACTGCAAACCGTCGTGCAGCCATCCGCCAGCACTGGGCGGCACAGCCACATCATCACCGCGCGCTGTGGGTTCAGGGCTGGACATCACAGCGGCACGGTGCAGCGCGGTGACACACGCACAGGATCAACGACGGCCAATCAGCAGGCCAATGACCAAACCTGCACCAGCGGCCACGCCAATCGAACGCCACGGATGGTCGTGGACGTAGTCGTCGGTGGCGTGGGCCACTTCGCGGGTCTTGGCACGCAAAGCTTCCTCGGCATCGGCCAGCTTGATGCGGGCGCTGCGCAGGTTGTCTTGCATACGGGCACGCAATTCGGCCACGCGCTCGCCAGTTTGGCTGGCAGTGGCTTGCAGCAGTTCTTCTGCGTCACTCACCACCACGCGCAGGTCGGACAACAGTTTTTCTTTGGGTTCAAGGCCGATTTGGTTTTGTTCAGACATGAGCGTCTCCCGTCCAGGTTGAAGAAGGTTTCACTATATCAGGCAGCGGCCTTGCCCGCGTCGGGGTTGCGCAAACGGATGTGCAGTTCGCGCAATTGTTTCTCGTCCACCAAGCTTGGGGCTTGCGTGAGCAAGCACTGGGCACGCTGGGTTTTCGGGAAAGCGATCACGTCGCGGATGGACTCGGCCTTGGTCATCAGCGTGATGAGGCGGTCCAAACCGAAGGCCAGGCCACCGTGCGGGGGCGCGCCGTATTGCAGCGCGTCCAGCAGAAAACCGAACTTGAGCTGTGCGTCTTCGGGCGTGATATTGAGCGCGCTGAACACCTTGCTTTGCACGTCGGCACGGTGGATACGCACCGAACCGCCGCCCAGCTCCCAGCCGTTGAGCACCATGTCGTAGGCCTTGGCAATGCACTTGGCCGGATCGGTGTCCATGTACTCTTCGTGGCCATCTTTGGGCGCAGTAAAGGGGTGGTGTACCGCATTCCAGCGGTTGTCGTCCTCGTCGTACTCGAACATCGGGAAGTCCACCACCCACAGCGGAGCCCAGCGGTCTTCAAAGAAGCCTTCTTTCTTGCCCAGTTCGCTGTGGCCGATCTTGATGCGCAGTGCGCCAATCGCGTCGTTGACGATCTTGGTTTTGTCGGCACCAAAGAACAGCAAGTCGCCGTTTTGTGCGCCAGAACGCTCCAGAATGGCGGCAATGGCCGCATCGTGGAGGTTCTTGACAATCGGCGATTGCAGACCGTCGCGGCCAGCGGCCAGGTCGTTGACCTTGATCCAAGCCAGGCCCTTGGCACCGTAGATCTTGACAAATTCGGTGTAAGCGTCGATCTCGCTGCGCGGCATGGCGGCCCCGCCCGGCACGCGCAGGGCTACCACGCGGCCATTCTTCATCTGGGCCGGGGCACTGAAGACTTTGAAATCCACATCGGCCATCACGTCGGTCAGCTCGGTGAACTGCAACTTGACGCGCAGATCGGGCTTGTCGGAGCCGTACAGGTGCATGGCATCGGCGTAGGCCATGACCGGGAAGTCGCCCAGATCCACGCCCATCGCATGCTGGAACACGCTCTTGATCATGCCTTGGAACATCGTGCGGATGTCCTCTTCGGTCATGAACGAGGTTTCAATATCGATTTGGGTGAATTCGGGCTGGCGGTCGGCGCGCAGGTCTTCGTCGCGGAAGCACTTGGTGATTTGGTAGTAACGGTCGTAACCTGCCACCATCAGCAGCTGCTTGAACAGTTGGGGCGATTGCGGCAGCGCGAAGAACTGGCCGTCGTGGACGCGGCTGGGCACCAAGTAGTCGCGCGCACCTTCGGGCGTGGACTTGGTGAGCATCGGGGTTTCGATGTCAATGAAGCCGTTGGCATCCAAGAACTTGCGCACTTCCATCGCCACTTTGTAGCGCAGCATCAGGTTCTTCTGCATGTACGGGCGGCGCAGATCCAACACACGGTGCGTCAGGCGAGTGGTTTCGCTCAGGTTGTCGTCGTCGATCTGGAACGGCGGCGTGACCGAGGCGTTGAGCACATTGATCTCGTGGCACAGCACTTCGATCTTGCCGCTCTTGAGGTTGTCGTTGATGGTGCCGGCGGGGCGCGCACGCACCAGACCCTTGATCTGAACGCAGAACTCGTTGCGCAGGCCTTCGGCCACCGCAAACATTTCGGGACGGTCGGGGTCGCACACCACTTGCACATAACCTTCGCGGTCGCGCAGATCAACGAAGATCACACCACCGTGGTCGCGGCGGCGGTTGACCCAGCCGCACAGGGTCACGGTTTGGCCCAGCAGGGCTTCGGTCACCAGACCGCAGTATTCAGAACGCATTGCCATGTTGTGTTTGCTTTCGGTATCGCGTCAGGCGCGCGGCGAGGCGGCTTCGGCAGAGGGAGGGAGGGGAACGCCTTTCGCACCAGTTGGCACGATCACGCCCATGGAAATTACATACGTCAGCGCCTCATCGACGCTCAT
>JBLIZX010000274.1:0-16284 GCA_048860285.1 Macromonas sp.
TACACAGCTTGAATGGAGGTAATAGAACCCACCTTGGTGGAAGTAATACGCTCTTGCAGACGGCCCATTTCTTCGGCCAACGTCGGCTGGTAACCCACGGCGGACGGCATACGACCCAGCAGCGCGGACACTTCGGTACCGGCCAAGGTGTAACGATAAATGTTGTCCACAAAGAACAACACGTCACGGCCTTCGTCGCGGAACGACTCAGCGATGGTCAGACCGGTCAAGGCCACACGCAAACGGTTGCCCGGCGGCTCGTTCATCTGACCGTACACCATGGCCACTTTGGATTCGGCCAGGTTATCGAGTCGCACCACACCGGAATCGGCCATTTCGTGGTAGAAGTCGTTACCTTCACGGGTACGCTCACCCACACCAGCGAACACAGACAAACCGCTGTGCGCTTTGGCGATGTTGTTGATGAGTTCCATCATGTTCACGGTCTTGCCCACACCGGCACCACCGAACAGCCCCACCTTACCGCCCTTGGCAAACGGACACACCAAGTCGATCACCTTGATGCCGGTTTCCAGCAATTCTTGCGAAGGCGACAACTCGTCGTAAGCCGGGGCCTTGCGGTGGATGGAGGCGGTCAGCTCTTGCGACACTTCACCGCGCTCATCGATCGGGTTGCCCAACACGTCCATGATGCGGCCCAGGGTGGCCTTGCCCACCGGCACCGTGATCGGTGCATGGGTGTTGGTCACCACCATGCCACGGCGCAGGCCGTCGGACGAACCCAGCGCAATGGTACGCACCACACCGTCGCCGAGCTGTTGCTGCACTTCCAGCGTCAGCGCCGAACCATCCATCTTCAACGCGTCGTACACACGCGGCATCTGGTCGCGCGGAAACTCCACGTCCACCACGGCGCCGATGCACTGAACAATCTTGCCTTGAACTTGAGCCATGACTGAAACCTTTACTTTTCTCTAGATTCTGTTGACTTCGACCTCAAACGGCCGCGGCACCTGCCACAATTTCGGACAGCTCCTTCGTGATGCCAGCCTGACGGGTTTTGTTGTAAACCAGCTTCAGTTCATTGATCACGTTACCAGCGTTGTCGGTCGCAGCTTTCATGGCGACCATGCGCGCCGATTGCTCCGATGCCATGTTTTCGGCCACCGCTTGGTACACCTGCGCTTCCACGTAGCGTTGCAGCAAATCGTCGATCACAGACGCAGCGTCGGGCTCGTAGATGTAGTCCCAGTCGTGGCCACCAGCGTCGGCTTTCAACGCTTCCGGGCTCAGGGGCAACAACTGCTGCACCACAGCTTCTTGCTTCATGGTGTTGATGAACTTGGTGTAGCAGATGTACACCGCGTTCAGCTTGCCTTCGGTGTAAGCGTCCAGCAACACTTTGACCGGGCCAATGAGCTTTTCCAAGTGGGGTGTATCGCCCAACCCTGTCACCGAAGACAGCACCTGAGCACCACTGCGGTTCAAAAAGCCCACGCCCTTGTTGCCAATGGCCAATGCGTGCACGCCGTGGCCTTTGGTCTGCAACTCTTTGAGCTGCTGGGTGACGACGCGCAACACGTTGGTGTTGAGGCCCCCACACAAACCCTTGTCGGTGGTTACCACAATGATGCCAGCGGTCTTGGCATCGTTGGTTTCCATGAACGGGTGGCGGTACTCCGAGTTGGCGCGGCTGAGGTTGGCCGCGATCTGGCGTACCTTCTCGCTGTAAGGCCGAGCCGCACGCATCCGCTCCTGCGCTTTGCGCATTTTGGATGCGGCCACCATTTCCATGGCTTTGGTGATCTTTTTGGTGTTTTCCACCGACTTGATCTTGCCGCGTATTTCCTTACCTGCTGCCATGAATGGCTCCTTAGCTCGTCTTCAGGACTCAGGCGAAAGACTTCTTGAACGCCACAATAGCAGCGTTCAATTGGGCTTCGGCATCCTTGTCCATGGCCTTGTTTTGCTCCAGCTTGTTCAGCAGGGCAGCGTGGCTGGTCTTCAGGAACTGGTGCAAACCAGATTCAAAAGCCAACACCTTCTTGACATCGATGTCGTCCATGAAACCTTTGTTCACCGCGTACAGCGTAGCGCCCATCAGGCTGATGGACAGCGGTGCGTACTGGGCCTGCTTGAGCAGTTCGGTCACACGGGCACCACGGTCAAGCTGCTTGCGGGTAGCTTCGTCCAGATCGGAGGCGAACTGTGCAAACGCAGCCAATTCACGGTACTGTGCCAAGTCGGTACGGATACCGCCGGACAGACCCTTGACCAACTTGGTCTGAGCAGCACCACCCACGCGGGACACAGAGATACCGGCGTTGATGGCGGGACGAATACCGGCGTTGAACAGGCTGGTTTCCAAGAAGATCTGACCGTCGGTGATCGAGATCACGTTGGTCGGCACGAAAGCGGACACGTCGCCAGCTTGCGTTTCAATGATCGGCAGTGCGGTCAACGAACCGGTCTTGCCTTTAACAGCACCCTTGGTAAAGGCTTCGACGTAGTCGGCGTTCACGCGGGCAGCGCGCTCCAACAAGCGGCTGTGGAGATAGAACACGTCGCCAGGGTAAGCTTCGCGGCCCGGCGGACGACGCAACAGCAGCGACACTTGGCGGTACGCCACAGCTTGCTTCGACAAATCGTCGTACACGATCAGTGCGTCTTCACCGCGGTCGCGGAAGTACTCGCCCATGGTGCAGCCAGCGTAAGCCGACAGGTACTGCATAGCAGCGGATTCGGAGGCAGAAGCGGCCACCACAATGGTGTATTCCATCGCGCCCGCTTGTTCCAGTGCGCGCACCACGTTCTTAATGGAAGAGGCTTTTTGGCCAATTGCCACGTAGATACAGGTAACGCCTTGGCCTTTTTGGTTGATGATGGCATCAATCGCCACAGCGGTTTTACCCGTTTGGCGGTCACCAATGATCAATTCACGTTGGCCACGGCCCACAGGCACCATCGAGTCGATGGACTTCAGGCCAGTTTGCAGCGGCTGATCCACGGACTGACGTGCGATCACGCCGGGGGCCACTTTTTCGATCACGTCGGTCATTTTGGCGTTGACCGGGCCTTTGCCATCAATCGGTGCGCCCAGGGCGTTGACCACACGGCCAATCAGCTCGGGGCCGACCGGCACTTCCAGAATGCGGCCCGTACACTTGACGGTATCGCCTTCGGAAATGTGCTCGTATTCACCCAGAATCACGGCACCCACCGAGTCGCGCTCCAAGTTCAGCGCCAGACCGAAAGTCTGTGCGCCGCTCTTGGTCACCGGGAATTCCAGCATTTCACCTTGCATCACGTCCGACAGGCCGTGCACACGCACGATACCGTCGGTCACGGACACCACGGTGCCCTGGTTGCGAATGTCGGTGCTGGCGGACAGACCTTCGATGCGGCTCTTGATCAGTTCAGAAATTTCTGCGGGATTGAGTTGCATGACTCTTTCCTATCCTTATAAACGTCGGGTTACCCGCCACCGTCAAGCGGTGAGGGCCGCTTTCATTTGTTCCAGTCGTGCCTTGACGGAAGTGTCGAGCACTTCGTCACCCACCACCACACGCACGCCGCCAATCAACTCAGGGTCGAGTTGCACATTGAGGTGCAACTTGCGGGCGAAGCGTTTTTCCAGTTGCGCGGCCAGTTCAGCCAGCGCGGCAGCCTCGATGGGGAAGGCACTGAAGACCGTGGCATCGGCAGAACCACCCTGGGCGTTTTTCAACGCGCGGAACTGGTTGGCAATTTCGGGCAAAGCCACCAGACGACCGTTTTCCAGCACGGTGCGCAAGAAGTTCTGGCCCGCATCTCCCAGGGGGGTTTTCACCACACCCACGATAACATCCAGCACCTGCTGATACGACACTTTGGGGTTGTCGGCAAATTGCTGCAATTGCGCATTGGCAGCAACAGCGGCGAGTTCGTCGAGCCACGCGGCTGTGCCGGCCAAATCGGAAGCCTGCGCTTTGAACAGCGCTTCGGCGTAGGGTCGGGCTATGGTTGCAAGTTCTGCCATGGTCTTCTTTGCCTTGAGCTGTTTACAGCTCGGTCTTCAGACGATTCAACAAATCCGTGTGGACACTGGCGTTGACTTCCTTGCGGAGAATCTGCTCAGCGCCTTTCACTGCCAATGCTGCCACTTGCTCACGCAAGGCTTCACGGGCCTGAATGGTTTGTTGCTCGGCTTCGGCCTTGGCGGCGACGAGAATCTTGTTCCCTTCTTCAGTCGCACGGGCTTTGGCCTCGTCAATGATGCTCTGGGCGCGACGCTCGGCATCGGCCAGACGTGCGGCGGTTTCGTTGCGGGTAGAGGCCAGCTCAGCTTCCACACGCTTGTTGGCGGAGGAAAGTTCAGCCTTGGCCCGGTCGGCGGCGGCCAAGCCGTCGGCGATTTTTTGGGCCCGCTCATCCAGCGCCTTTGTGATCGGGGGCCACACGAATTTCATCGTGAACCACACCAGAATCGCAAAAACGACCGCCTGCAGGAACAGGGTTGCGTTAATGTTCACGGTTGAGTCCTTTCGCTCGTGAAAGGGGTCCGGGAATTACTTCGGCAGGAAGGGGTTGGCGAAGGCGAACAGCAGGGCAATGGCCACACCGATCAGGAACGCAGCGTCAATCAGACCGGCCAGAATGAACATCTTGGTTTGCAGTTCGTTCATCAGTTCAGGTTGACGAGCCGAAGATTCGAGGAACTTACCGCCCATGAGCGCGATACCGATGGAAGCACCGATAGCGCCCAGACCAACGATCAGACCACAAGCCAGAGCGACGAGGCCGAGAATGTTTTCCATGATTACTCCTTAAGAAACGGATGGAAAGAAAGAAACAGACAAACGAGGGGAAGGTCAGTGAGCTTCGTGGGCCTGCCCCACGTAGATCAACGTCAACATCATGAAGATGAAGGCTTGCAGCGTGATCACCAGAATGTGGAACAAGCTCCACACCGTGCCGGCAATCACATGCCCGATACCCAGCCAGAACATCCCATCAGCGGGGTTGAACTGCCAGGCCCACACACCACCCATCAGGGCGATCAGCATGAACACCAGTTCGCCAGCAAACATGTTGCCGAACAGTCGCATGCCGTGGGAAACGGTTTTCGCGATGAACTCAATCATCTGCATCAGGAAGTTGATCGGGTAGAGCAGCGGATGGTCACCAAACGGTGCAGCCACCAGTTCGTGCGCCCAACCACCCAGACCCTTGATCTTGATGTTGTAGAACAAGCACACCAGCAGCACACTGGTGGACAGCCCCAGCGTGGTGGACAGATCGGCTGTCGGCACCACACGCATGTAATCTTTGAAGCCCATAGCCGGGCCAGCGGTGTGCCACCACTGGGGCAGCGCGTCCACCGGCAGCATGTCCATGGCGTTCATCAGGAAAATCCAAACAAACACGGCCAACGCCAATGGTGACACCAACTTGCGGCTGGTGGGATTTTTGATCATGCCTTTGGCTTGGTTTTCGACCATTTCGAACAGCAGCTCAACCGCAGCCTGGAAACGCCCGGGTACGCCAGAGGTGGCTTTGCGCGCGCCCTGCCACAACAGGAAGCAGCCGATCATGCCCAAGATGACCGAATAAACCACCGAGTCCAGATTGAAGACACTGAAGTCGACAATGCTGGTTTGCTTGACGCTGGCAAAGTTGAAATCTTTTTGCAGGTGTTGCAAGTGGTGCTGGATGTATTCCCCAGCGCTTGGACCGTGTGTACCAGCGTTTTCAGCAGCAGACATATGTCACCAATTTTTCCATCGACTTATTTGACCAACTTGGAACGCATTGAACCGGTTAAGGTCAACCAATACGCTTTCATCGTCACCACAAAACCCGCCAGCAAAGCCAGCCAGTCCAGGTGTGGCACCACTTTGGGCGCTGCAAACAGCAAAGCAATCGTCAGGGCTATTTTGACCAGCTCCCAGAACACAAGCCCCGCCATGCCCGATCCGGCGCGCTGTGGGCGCATCGTACGCAACATGCCACGCACCCACAACACCGATGGCAACACCACAGCCAGCGCACCGTAAGCCGCCGACTGTAAGGCGTTGACTCGGCCTGTGAACCACCACACCAACAACGCGGAGACGCTGCCTGCCAGCGCTTGCCAAACTACCACTCGCCAAGGCGAGAACGGTTTTTGGCCCGAGCGCCAAACTTGTGCTTCTTCGCGCGTCAAGGGCTTGAACTCTGATGCCTCGTCCCTATCTGCACTGCATGCAGCAGTACTTGCTGTGTCAGAGGATGCGATTTTCTGCATAACAAATTACACCCTGTTTACAACCGCCTGCTACCGCAAAGTCTCTAATTATACGTAAAAACCCTGTATCGATCGCGGTTTGCGCGAAACAGGTGCTTTTCCGTGCGCAAAACACGCCGCATTGTGGTGCGACCACAGGCACAATCACCGCTGTTTTTGCACCGTTTCAGCCCACCCTTACCCCCCTCGTTTTGGATTATGTGCGCCTCTGTTGTTCGCCCTGCTTCTGCCACCCCACCCAATTTGGATGCGTTGATCGACTACCCCTGCCTGTTCCCCATCAAGGTGATGGGGGCGAATGTAGAGGGTTTTTTGGAGACCATGGTGGCGGTGGCGCGCCAGTTTGACCCGAGCTTTGAGGCCGACACCCGCATCGAGCTGCGCCAGAGCAAGGGCGGCAACTATCTGGGCATCACGTTGACCGTGATGGCCACCGACCGCGAACAATTGGACAATTTGTACCGCGCGCTGTCCGGGCACCCGATGGTGAAGGTCGCGCTGTGAGCACTGGCGGCTGGGACGTGCGCCACCTGGGCCAGGTGGATTACGCCACGACCTACGCGGCCATGCAAACCTTCACCGCCGAACGTGACCCCGACACGCCCGATGCGCTGTGGCTGTGTGAGCACGATCCGGTTTATACGCAAGGGCTGGCAGGATTGGCAGCACACGTACTCCAACCAAGCGATATTCCGGTGGTCCAAAGCAACCGAGGCGGCCAAGTCACCTACCACGGCCCCGGTCAGGTGGTGGCATACCCGCTGGTGGATTTGAAGCGCGCTGGTTATTACGTCAAGGAATACGTGTACCGGCTGGAAGAAGCGGTGCTGCGCACGCTGCGCATTTTCGGTATCACCGGGCACCGCGTGACGGGCGCTCCGGGCATTTACGTGCGACTGGCCGACCCATTTGACCACAGCGCCTTGCGCGAGGTGGCCCCCGGCGACGACCCGTTCCGTGGCCTGGGCAAGATCAGCGCGCTGGGCATCAAGGTCAGCCGCCACTGCACCTACCACGGTCTGGCCCTGAACGTGGCGATGGATTTGACACCCTTTGCGCGTATCAACCCCTGTGGCTACGCCGGACTGCAAACGGTGGATCTTTCTACAATGGGTGTATCGACCGACACCGCCACCGTGACCGAGGTGCTGGGCCAGCAACTGCTGGCCTTGTTGACCCCTTGAGGCCCGCATCGGCCCAGACCGAGCGGCCCCGCTGTATTTTGAATATCACCAGATGAACACTTCCGACGTAGTGCGCCACGCCGCCGACGCTGACAACTACAACCCCAGCGCCAAGCAAAAAAGTCAGGCCAAGACCGCACGCATTCCCATCAAGATCGTGCCAGCAGAAACGCTGAAAAAGCCGGACTGGATTCGCGTCAAGGCGGGCTCACCCACCACGCGCTTTTACGAAATCAAGGACACACTGCGCGCCAACAAGCTGGTGACGGTGTGCGAGGAAGCCAGCTGCCCCAACATTGGGGAATGCTTTGGCAAGGGCACTGCCACTTTCATGATCATGGGCGACAAGTGCACACGGCGTTGCCCGTTCTGCGACGTGGGCCACGGCCGCCCCGACCCGCTGGACGTGAACGAACCGGACAATCTGGCCAAGACGATTGCCGAGCTCAGGCTCAAGTACGTGGTGATTACCAGCGTGGACCGCGACGACTTGCGCGACGGGGGTGCCGCGCATTACGTGAGCTGCATCCAAAAAACGCGCGCGCTGTCGCCTCACACCCAAATTGAGGTGCTGGTGCCCGATTTTCGGGGCCGTCTGGACAAGGCGCTCGACGTGCTGGCCGACGGCCTGCCCGACGTGATGAACCACAACCTGGAAACGGTGCCGCGCCTGTACAAGGAAGCGCGCCCCGGCGCAGACTACGCGCACTCGCTCAAGCTGCTCCAAGATTTCAAGGCCCGCTTCCCCGGCATTCCGACCAAGAGCGGCCTGATGGTGGGCCTAGGTGAGACGGACGAGGAAATCCTGGACGTGATGCGCGACATGCGCGCCCACGGTATCGAGATGCTGACCATCGGCCAATACTTGGCCCCCAGCGGGCACCACCTGCCGGTGCGCCGCTACGTGCATCCGGACATTTTCAAAATGTTCGAGGCCAAAGCCTATGAGATGGGCTTTACCCACGCCGCCGTGGGCGCGATGGTGCGCTCCAGCTACCACGCCGACCAGCAGGCCCACGCTGCCGGGGTGTGATGCCACCGCGCGCACAAGCCATGGTGCTGGCCGCCGGACGCGGTGAGCGCATGCGCCCACTGACCGACCACCAGCCCAAACCGATGCTGGCGGTACAGGGCCAGCCCTTGCTGGAATGGCATTTGCAGGCACTGGCGCGCGGGGGTGTACGCGAGGTGCTGATCAACACCGGCTGGCTGGGCGAACAGATTCCAGCCCGTTGGGGCACACAGACGGCCGGGTTGGCGTTGCGCTATTCGATGGAAGTGCAGGACTTTGGCCACGCGCTGGAAACCGCTGGCGGCATCGCGCGCGCCTTGCCACAGCTCGATGAGGTGTTCTGGCTGCTGGCGGGCGATGTGTTTGTGCCCGACTTTGTGTTCAGCCTAGAAGCGGTGCAACGTTTTGCCGCCAGCAGCGCACTGGCGCATGTGTGGTTGGTGCCGAATCCGGAACACCATCCGCACGGCGACTTTGGCCTCAGCCCTGAAGGGCTGGCCCTGAACCTGCCCCCTGAACACGCCGGACCGCGTTACACCTACAGCACCATCGGCCTGTACAAGCGCGCTTTTTTTGCGCCGCCGCTGTGCGACATCGCCCTGGGCAACCCGCACGGCGTGGCCGCACCGCTGGGGCCGTTGTTGCGCCGTGGCATGGACGCAGGTTGCGTCAGTGCCGAACTGTACCAAGGCCGCTGGACCGACGTGGGCACACCACAACGGCTGGCCGCCTTGAACGCAAGCCACATTTCCACCTGATTTTTGCCGTTGTGAGGCCACCCAACATGAGCGCCATCCCGCACCAAGCCATTTACGCCGACCGCCGTGCCCGACTGGCTGCCCAGCTGGGTGATGGGGGGGTGGCCATCATCCCCACCGCACCAGAACGCCAACGCAACCGCGACAGTGAGTACCTGTTCCGATTTGACAGCTACTTCTACTACCTGACTGGGTTTATTGAACCACGGGCTTGGCTGGTCATTACCGCCGAAGGGCATACCACCCTGTTCTGCCAACCCAAGGATCTGGAACGAGAGATCTGGGACGGCATCCGGCTGGGGCCGCAGGCTGCGCCAGCGGCGCTGGGGGTGGACGAGGCGTGGTCGGTGCAGGAACTGGACACCCGCCTGCCACAGTTGCTGGAAAACCGCAGCACAGTCTGGTACCCGTTTGCCGTCCACGCCGGACTGGAAACACGGATCGACGGCTGGCTGCAACAAGTGCGCGCCCGTGTGCGCCAAGGTGCCACCTGCCCCGACACGCAACGCGACGTGTGCGTGTTGCTCGACGAAATGCGCCTGTTCAAGGACGCACATGAGATCGACGTGATGCGGCGTGCCGCCGACATCAGCGCGCAGGCGCACATCCGGGCTATGCAACGCTGTGCGCGCATGCTACGTGCCGGGCAAGAGGTACGCGAGTACCACCTGGATGCCGAGTTGTTGCACGAATTCCGCCAACACGGCTCACAGTACCCAGCCTACGGCAGCATTGTGGCCGCCGGTGCCAACGCCTGTGTGCTGCACTACCGCGCCGACAACGCGCCGGTGCGCGATGGGGAACTGGTGCTGATTGATGCCGGTTGCGAACTGGACGGTTACGCGTCCGACATCACGCGCACCTTTCCGGCCAACGGGCGCTTCAGCGGGCCACAGCGCGCGCTGTACGATTTGGTGCTGGCGGCGCAAGAAGCCGCGATTGCCGCAACGAAACCGGGCAACCGCTTTACCGATCCGCACGATGCCACGGTGCGCGTGTTGGCCCAAGGCATGCTGGACTTGGGGCTGCTGAACAAAAACGACGTGGGCCACCTGGACGACGTGATCGAACAACGCCACTACTTCCGCCACTACATGCACCGCACCGGCCACTGGCTGGGGCTGGACGTACACGATGTGGGCAGCTATGTGGAACCGGGCGAACTGGGCCGACCTACCGGACGCAACGACCCAGTGACGGGCCAGCCCATACGCGAACGCCCGAGCCGCATCCTGCGCCCCGGCATGGCACTGACCATTGAGCCGGGCCTGTACATCAGCCCAGCCGCCGGGGTGCCCAAGGAGTTTTGGAACATCGGTATCCGCATCGAGGACGATGCCATCGTCACCGACGCAGGCTGCGAGTTGATCACACGCGGCGTGCCGGTAGACGGCGATGAGATCGAGGCGCTGATGCGTGGCTGATGCCACGCCATCCGCAACCTCGATCCGTTCATCATTTGGCTGGTTTTTGGCCGAGGAATTCCAGCGCCATGCCCGCCAACGCCTTGGTGCCCGCCTGCATCATGCTTTCGTCAAAGTCAAATGCAGGGTTGTGGTTAGGTGCGGCGGTGTGTGGTTCCTTGCCCACTGGCGGTGCACCCACCATGATGTACACGCCTGGAATTTCTTTCTGGAACTCGGAAAAATCTTCAGATGCCATCATCTTGGACGCTGGCATGGTCTTGCCATCGCTGATTTTTTTGAGGACGGGCACCATGTCGTTCATCAATTCTTCTGGGTTGATAGTGGCCGAGTAGCCACCCGGCGGAAAGATGACTTCTGCGGTAGCGCCGTTGGCTTCGGCAATCAGCGCGGCCATCTTGCGGATGCGCTCCTTGGCATCGCGGCGCATGTCTTCGTCAAACGTGCGCAGCGTGCCTTCCAATTCCACGCTTTCGGGGATGATGTTGTTGCGGTTGCCCCCGATGAACTTGCCAATCGACAGCACAGCGGGTTCTTTGCTGATATTGAGCTGGCGCGAGACGATGGTTTGCAAAGAGTTGACCAGTTGCGAACCGACTGAGATGGGGTCTACACCAGCCCAAGGCATGGCACCGTGGGTTTGTTTGCCTTTGATGCGGATTTTGACCACGTCGGACGACGCGAACACCGGGCCGGTCTTGTAGGCGATGACGCGCGGCAGGTTGGGGATCAGGTGGGCGGCAAAGATGGCATCGGGCTTGGGTTGCAGCAGCGCACCATCGGCCACCATGGCGGCGGCACCAAATTTCTCGCCCTCTTTAAGCTCGTGCGGCGCACCTTCTTCGGCGGGCTGGAACACCAGCACGATGGTGCCCGCGATTTGGTCGCGCATGCCGGCAAAAACTTCGGCCGCACCCATCAGCATGGCGGTGTGGCCGTCGTGGCCGCAAGCGTGGGCCACCGGCACTTCAGCGCCCATGTATTTTTGCTTCTGTTTGGAGGCAAAGGGCAAGCCAGAGGCTTCAGCCACCGGGAGCGCGTCCATGTCGGCACGCAAGGCCACAGTGCGGCCCGGTTTGGCACCCTTGAGCACACTGACCACGCCAGTGCCACCCACGCCTTCACGCACTTCGTAACCCAGCGCACGCAGGTGCTTGGCCACGTAAGCGGCCGTCTGGACTTCTTGGCCCGAGAGTTCAGCGTTCTGGTGGATGTGGCGGCGCCATTCGACCATCTTGGGTTGCACGCGCTCGACTTTGTGCTTCAACGCGTCGATGGTGTCTTGGCTCAAGCTTTGTGCGGTGGCCAACTGGGGCAAGGTCAGCGCAGCGGCAGCCATCATGGTGGCGGCCAGGGCCTTGATTTGGAAAAATTGGGAAAAGTTCACGGTTTTGTCTTCGACAGTGTTGTAGTGCAAGAATCTCCACCCCCAACGACAGCGTGGCCAGCCAAGGGGCGGATGTGGTGATACACCCAGTCACTGCACCGACTGCCACCCGTTCGATACATGGAACAGATCAGACGGTGCGGTGTCAAGCAACGGGTGGTGGTACAGCACCCACAGGGTGCTGTGGACAAGAATCAGACGCGTTCCAGCACCACGGCAATGCCTTGACCCACGCCAATGCACATGGTGCACAGGGCGTAGCGGCCACCCGTGAAGTGCAGGCGGTTGATGGCGGTGGTGGCCAGACGGGCACCAGAGGCACCCAGCGGGTGGCCCAATGCAATCGCACCACCCCAGGCATTGACGCGGGCATCGTCATCGGCCAGACCCAGACCGCGTAGCACGGCCAAGCCTTGGGCGGCAAATGCTTCGTTGAGTTCGATCACGTCCATTTGCGCGAGCGTCAGGCCGGTTTGGGCCAACACTTTTTGCACGGCAGGGGTCGGGCCGTAACCCATGATGCGCGGTGCCACGCCAGCGGTGGCCATGCCGACCACACGGGCCTTGGGAGTCAGGCCATACTTGGCGGCGTGGGCTTCGTCGGCCAGCAACAGCGCGCAAGCGCCATCGTTCACGCCGGAAGCGTTGCCTGCGGTCACGCTGCCGTCGGGGCGCACCACACCTTTGAGCTTGGCCAGTGCCTCCAGCGTGGTTTCACGCGGATGCTCGTCGGTGTCCACGACGATGGCATCGCCCTTCTTTTGCGGAATGGTGACGGGGCAGATCTCGCGTGCCAGATGGCCAGCCTTGATGGCTGCGGCGGCGCGCAGTTGGCTGTGGTAGGCCATCAGGTCTTGCGATTCGCGCTCGATTTTGAAGTCCACGGCCACGTTCTCAGCGGTTTCGGGAATGCTGTCCACGCCGTACTGGGCCTTCATCAGCTTGTTGATAAAGCGCCAGCCAATGGTAGTGTCGTACACGGCGTTGGCACGGCTGAAGGCGCTTTCGGCCTTGGGCATGACGAACGGGGCGCGGCTCATGCTTTCCACGCCGCCCGCGATCATCAGGCCCGCTTCGCCAGACTTGATGGCGCGCGAGGCGGTGCCGATAGCGTCCAGACCGGAGCCGCACAGGCGGTTGACGGTGGAACCCGGCAGCTCGATCGGCAAACCGGCCAGCAAGCTGGACATACGGGCCACGTTGCGGTTGTCTTCACCGGCCTGGTTGGCGCAACCGTAGATCACGTCGGCCACGGCGGCCCAGTCCACGTTGAGGTTGCGCGCCATCAACGCCTTGAGGGGCACAGCGCCCAGGTCGTCGGCACGCACACTGCTCAAGGCACCGCCGTAACGGCCAAAGGGGGTGCGGATGGCATCGCAAATAAAGGCTTGGTTCATGTGTTGTCTCCAGAAAACGGTATCAGGCGGCAGCGATCGGCAGGCCGACCATTTGTTCCAGTTCAGCCAAGGTCAGGCCATCGACGATGTCGATCAGCTGGAGACCGTTGGGCGTGCATTCCAGCGTGGCCAAGTCGGAGTAGATGCGCTTGACGCAGGCAATGCCCGTCAGCGGGTAGGTACATGCCTTGACGACCTTGCTCTCGCCCTTCTTGGTCAGCAAGTCCATCATGACCCAGGTTTGCTTGGCACCGACGGCCAAGTCCATCGCACCGCCCACGGCAGGGATGGCACCCGCTTCGCCGGTGCTCCAGTTGGCCAAATCGCCGGTGGCCGAGACCTGAAACGCGCCCAGCACACTGATGTCGAGGTGGCCGCCGCGCATCATGGCAAAGCTGTCGGCGTGGTGGAAGAAGGCACCGCCCGGCAACAGCGTCACGGGCTGTTTGCCTGCGTTGATGAGGTCGTAGTCTTCCTCGCCAGCGGCGGGGGCGGCACCCATGCCCAGAATGCCGTTCTCGCTGTGCAGCACGACTTCCATGCCCTCGGGCAGGTAGTTGGCCACCAGCGTGGGCTGGCCAATGCCGAGGTTGACGTAGGCACCGTCAAAAATGTCTTGGGCCACGCGCTGGGCCAGTTCTTGCTTGGTGCGCTTGGTGTAGTTGCTCATGGTGTTGCTCCTGCGGCTCAAGCCTGTTTGAAACCACCGGCCTGGGTGGCGACGTGTTCAATCTGCACGATCTTGGACACAAAGATGCCCGGCGTGACGATGTTTTCCGGGTCGATCTGGCCCAGTTCCACGATGTTGTGCACAGTGGCCACGGTGAACTTGGCGGCAGTGGCCATCACGGGGCCGAAGTTGCGCGCGGCCTTGCGGTACAGCAAGTTGCCCCAGCGGTCGCCGGTTTCGGCCTTGATGAGGGCCACATCACCGTGGATGGGGTATTCCAGCACGTAGTCTTTACCGTTGATGTGGCGGGTTTCCTTGGGGCTACCGTCGGCGTTGCGCGCCAGTTCGGTACCAAAGCCGGTGGGGGTGAAGAACGCCCCCACCCCCGCACCCGCAGCGCGCAGACGCTCGGCCAGGTTGCCTTGCGGCACCAGTTCCAGCTCGATCTTGCCCGCGCGGTACAGCTCGTCAAACACCCAAGAATCGGCCTGACGCGGGAAACTGCAAATGATCTTGCGCACGCGCCCGGTCTTGAGCAGCGCGGCCAATCCTGCGTCGGCATTGCCCGCGTTGTTGTTGACCACGGTCAGGTCTTTGGCCCCCTGTTCAATCAAGCCGTCGATCAGCTCGTTGGGAATCCCGGCGGTGCCAAAACCCCCAATCAGCACGGTGGCCCCGTCCTGCACACCCGACAATGCCTCTGCAATTGAGGCAGCGATTTTGTTGATCACAGATCATGCTCCTGAAAAAGCCACCCGGCGGGTGGCGGTTATTTGTTCTATATGCGAACACTTGTTCGTATAATGAATTTCTACGAAAGATTCTAAGACCCAATGGCACCTTTGGCAACCCATTCCTACCCGGATGCCGCCCCCACACCGGGCGACAGTTACGTGCAATCGTTTGCGCGCGGACTGGAGGTCATCCGTTCGTTCAGCGCGCAAGCCCCCACGCAGACCCTGAGCGAGGTGGCGGCCCGCACGGGCCTGACCCGTGCCGGGGCACGGCGCATCTTGCTGACCTTGCAAACGCTGGGCTACGTCGGCAGCGACGGCAAACACTTCCGGCTCACGCCGCGCATCCTGGACTTGGGCTTTGCCTACTTGTCGTCCATGCCGATCTGGAACCTGGCCGAGCCGGTGATGGAAGCCTTGGCCGAACAGGTCAAGGAATCGTGCTCGGCGGCGGTACTGGACGGCAGCGACATCGTTTACGTGCTGCGGGTGCATACGCACAAAATCCTGTCGCTCAACTTGGGGGTGGGTTCGCGCCTGCCCGCGTACTGCACGTCGATGGGCCGCGTGCTGCTGGCCGGTTTGCCCGATGATGAAGTGGAACGCCGTTTGCGGGCCAGCAACTTGCAGCCCCGCACCGCACGCACCCTCACGACCATCCCCACCCTGTTGCAGGAAATCCGCCAAGTGCGGGCACAAGGCTGGTGCGTGCTAGACCAAGAGCTGGAAGACGGCCTGATCTCGATTGCCGCGCCGGTGTTGAATGCGGCGGGCGAAGCGGTGGCGGCACTCAACGTCTCGGGGCAGGCACACCGCAGCAACGCCCAGACCATGCAGCAAACCATGTTGCCCGCGTTACGCACGGCGGCCAGCACCATCTCGCAACTGCTGCGTTCATCCGCGCGCAGCGTCTGAAGCACGCCCCCCACCCATGCAGGCCACGGCCTCAGGGTGGGGATGACCATCACGCCGCTGCTGTGGCCGGCTTGAATGCGGGTTGCGTCGCCACATGGGACTGGCGCACGGTGAACACCAGCATGGCCAGCGTGGCCACGGCTCCCGGAACCGCAAAAGCGATGAAGTTCATTTGCAATGGCAACTGCGCGGTCATCAACGCACCGCCCAACAGCGGGCCCACAATCGCACCGTTGCGGCCAATGCCCGAGGCCCAACCCAAGCCTGTGGAACGGATGGACAAGCCATAGTACTGCGCTGTGCCCGCGTACAGCAAAATTTGCGTGCCAATGGTGGTGGCACCGGCCACAAAAATCAGCAGGTACAGCACCGGGGTCGGGCTCTTGAAACCCAGCAAGCTGATCGACACCGCAGCGGCCAAGAAGAAACCAACCATCACCTTGCTCAGGCTGAAACGGTCGCCCAACCAGCCACCCAAGATGGCCCCGGCCATACCGCCAAAGTTCAGCGCCAGCATGAAGCTCAAGCTGGAACCCAGGCTGTAACCCGCACTGGCCATCAGCTTAGGCAGCCACGA
>JBLIZX010000275.1:0-6472 GCA_048860285.1 Macromonas sp.
GCAAGCGGCCTACCTGCGTGAGGTGGTGGCGCAATACCAAAGCGGCAAACAAGACCACCTGCGCTACCGCATTGCCCGGCGCGACGCACACAACGCCGATGCGGCGCTGTCCAACGCATTGGCCGCGATGCTCAAGGAGCCGCAACGCGTGCGCCGCCACGAAGCCACCAGCGGCCGCTTTGTGCTGCTGGCGCACATCTCGCTGAACTACATCTCGGCGCTGGGCGCGCACCGGGGCGATGCCGACCTCGGCCCACTGGACACGGCCACCTTGCACACCGCTGCCACCTTGGCCACCGAGCTGGAACAGCTGGCCCAAGCCTTGCAACAGCGCACCGACCCAGCCACGCTGGCCGCCTGCCCAGCGGGTGCGCCACCCGACACCGCCTGCCCCTTGGACAGCCTGCTGTGCAGCCAACTGCAACTGGCCATGCGCTTGTTGCCCGAGCTGCGCACCCAAGTCCAGACCTTGAACGCGCGCTGAACACACACCCCAACCCCAGTACACGCCATCAGCGGCTGGGGCAAGGGTGCGGCGTGTGGCTCACTGCAAATTACAAATGAAAGTCGCCCGCCGCCTCAGGCTGGTACAGCACTTTTTCAATCCGAATCTGGCGGGTGCGGTTGTGCAGGCGCCACGCAAAAGCGTCGCCCTCTTTGTAGCCCAAAATGGCGGTGCCCACGCCCGAGCACACCGACAGCTTGCCCGCGCGGTCGTCGGCGTCCTCGGGGTACACCAGCGCCACCTCCACTTCCTCATCGTCCAACTGCACCAAGGCGCGGGAGTTCATGGTGATGACGTCCTGCGCCACTTGGCGCGGATCGACCACGGTGGCGCGCTCAATTTCGTGCTCCAGCTCAAAGATGGCCACATCTTGCTCCAACGCCAGCAAACGCCTCAGCCGCGCTTGGTCCAACTCGGTGATGTGGATTTCGGTCACGTGCTCGGGTCGGTGCTCGCGCAAGAGCCGCAGGTAACGCTGCGACGTCATGGCAAACGATTGCAGCGTGGGCGTGGCGTTTTCCAGCTCAAAGCCGCAGCACTGAAAAGCCTTGAGCGAACGGGCGTTGTCGGCATGGATCTTGGCCACCAGCTTGTCGGCGCGCATGTCAAAAAAGGCCAGCTTCATGCCTTCGCGGATGGCGCTGGCGCCCAGTTTGCGGCCCCAGCGTGCGCGGTTGCCAATCACCAGCACCATTTCGCAGTCCTCGCCCGTTTTGACGAGGCGCACAAAACCGACCGGGGTGTCGTGTCGGTCGTAGGCCATAAAGAAGCGGCCACCCTGGTTAAACAGGTGCGTCAGGGTGGGCAACTGCACGCGCCCCACCACTTGTTCGATGAAGCGGGACACATGGCGCGAGTCGCTCAGGTACTGGGTGACGCACTCGTCCTCCAGCCAGTCCATCAGATTGAGTGCGTCGGCACGGGTCACCTCGGGGCACAAGGCAATGAAAGGCTTGGTCATCTTCACCACATCTGGTTAAAAAATGAAAGCCTTTCACGGCCATGGCCGCAACGGTTCTTTCGATACGGCGCTGATTCTAAGCCAGCGTGCCGTTTTCGCCTAGGCCCTGCGGCGGGGTGGCGACACAGGTATCAGGCAAACACGATCTCGGCCTGCTGCTGGTGCGATTGGGCGGCCCAGCTGGCCAAAGCCGCATCGGATGGGAAGAACTGCGCCACCTCGCCCAACTGCACCTCGCAGCGCACCGTGGGGCGTTGCAACTGCACCCGCACCGACAAGGCCCGCACCACATCGCCCTGTTCGGTGGCCTCGTGGCGGGGTGGAAATTCGCGCACCAGCGCGGCAATGTCGGGCAGGCGGTCTTGCACCACCACACGCAGGTACTTGCCAAAGCGGCAACGGGCGGTCGGCAAGTCGTACAGTTGCTGCACCTTCAAACGCAGGCCCCCCGAGAAGCGGTCGGGCTGCGCCAGCACCTGTGCAATCACCAACTCGTCGTCTTGCAGCAGGACCTTGTGCGCGTTGAGCAAGGCCTCGTCGGCGGTGGCTTCCAGCGTGGCCGTCTTGTCGTCCAGCTTGAAGATGGCCACCTTACCACGCTGGCCGTTGATGACGCGCAAGTCGCCCACGATGCCTGCCAGCAGCATGGGATCGCGGCTGTCGCTGACCTCGGCCAGCGGGCGGCGCGCAAAGTGGCGCACCTCGCGCTCCACCTCGTCAAACAAATGGCCCGAGAGGTAGAAGCCTATCGCGGTTTTCTCGAACGTCAGGCGCTCTTTCACACCCCAAGGCAACACGTCGGCCAGTTCAGGCTCTTGTGTGCTGGCCCCTTGTTCATCGGCTCCCATCAGGTCAAACAGGCCACCTTGGTTGGCGTTGGCCTGCTGTGCGGTGGCGTAGTCGAATGCGCGCTCCACCGAAGCCAGCAGCGCGGCACGGTTAAGGTGCAGGCTGTCAAACGCCCCGGCCTTGATGAGCGCCTCGACGGTGCGCTTGTTCAGGCGGCTGCGGTCCACACGGGCACAAAAATCAAACAGGCTGGTAAAAGGCCCCACCACATCGCCACGCGGCCCCACGCCGCGCCCTTCGCGCGCCGCCACAATGGCCTCGATGGCTTGCTGGCCGGTGCCTTTGACAGCCCCCAACCCGTAGCGGATCACTTTGTCCGACACCGGCTCGAAGCGGTGCGTACCACGGTTCACGTCCGGCGGATCAAACGTCAGGCCAAATTTGAGCGCATCCTCGAACAACACCTTGAGCTTGTCGGTGTCGTCCATTTCGATGGTCATGTTGGCGCAGAAAAACTCCGCCGTGAAATGCACCTTGAGCCAAGCCGTGTGGTAAGCCAGCAGCGAATACGCCGCCGCGTGCGATTTGTTAAAGCCATAGCCCGCAAACTTCTCCATCAGGTCGAACACCTCGTCGGCCTTGTCTTCGCTGATGCCTTTCTCGGCGGCACCCTTGCGGAAGATGCCCCGGTGTTCGGCCATTTCCTCGGGCTTTTTCTTGCCCATGGCACGGCGCAGCATGTCGGCACCGCCCAAGCTGTAACCGCCCAGCACCTGCGCGGTCTGCATCACCTGTTCTTGGTACACCATGATGCCGTAGGTTTCGGCCAGCACCGGCTCCACCAGCGGATGGGGATAGATCACTTCCTCGCGCCCGTGCTTGCGCGCCACAAAGCTGGGGATGAGGTCCATGGGCCCCGGACGGTACAGGGCGTTGAGGGCAATCAGATCTTCCAGCCGGGTGGGCTTGGCATCGCGCAACATGCCCTGCATGCCCCGGCTTTCAAACTGGAACACCGATTCGGTCTTACCGTCCTGGAACAGTTTGTAGGTGGCCTTGTCGGTCAGTGAGATGTTCTCGAACGCAAAGTCTTTCTGCTCGGGGTGGCGGCGGACGATGAATTCCTTGGCCAACTCCAGAATCGTCAGCGTGGCCAGCCCCAAAAAGTCGAACTTGACCAGGCCGATGGCCTCCACGTCGTCCTTGTCGTACTGGCTCACCGCCGACGTGCTGCCCGGCTGCTGGTACAGCGGGCAAAAATCGGTCAACTTGCCCGGCGCAATCAGCACCCCCCCGGCGTGCATGCCAATGTTGCGGGTCATGCCCTCGAGCTTTTGCGCCAGCTCAATCAGGGTCTTGACATCCTCCTCCTTGCGGATGCGCTCGGCCAGCACGGGCTCCATGTCGATGGCGTAGTTGTTCTTGTCGCCCGCTTTTTTGGGGTTGGGCGGGTATTGCAGCGTCACGCTCATGCCCGGCTTGTTGGGAATGAGCTTGGAGATGCCGTCGCAAAAACCGTACGGAAAGTCCAACACGCGGCCCACGTCGCGGATGGCGGCACGCGCGGCCATGGTGCCAAAGGTGGCAATCTGGCTCACCGCATCCTTGCCGTACTTGTCCTTCACGTAGTCGATTACGCGGTCGCGGTTGGTTTGGCAAAAGTCGATGTCGAAGTCGGGCATCGACACCCGCTCGGGGTTCAAGAACCGCTCAAACAGCAGGTTGTATTGCAGCGGATCAAGATCGGTGATGAGCAGCGCATACGCCACCAGCGACCCCGCACCGGAGCCCCGGCCCGGCCCCACGGGGCAGCCGTTTTCCTTCGCCCACTGGATGAAGTCGCCCACAATGAGAAAGTAGCCCGGAAAACCCATCTTGAGGATGGTGTTGAGCTCGAACTCCAGCCGCTCGACGTAGCGCGGGCGTTGGCGTTCGCGCTCGGCTTCTTGCGGGTACAGGTGCAACAAGCGGGCGTTGAGCCCTTCGTGCGAGACATGGCGGAAGTAATCCTCCACCGACATCACCACACCGTTGACAGGCGGAATCGGAAAGTTGGGCAATTGCGGCTTGCCCAGCGTGAGCGTGAGGTGGCAACGCCGCGCAATTTCCACGGTGTTGGCCAGTGCGGACGGCACGTCGGCAAACAGGGCCGCCATCTCGGCACTGGATTTGAAGTACTGGTCGCGCGTGAACTTGCGAATGCGGCGCTGGTTGCCCAGAATCTCGCCTTCGGCGATGCAGACGCGGGCCTCGTGCGCCTCGTAGTCGTCCGGGGCCAAAAACTGGATCGGGTGCGTGGCCACCACCGGCAATTGCAGGCGCGCCGCCAACTGCACCGCCGCCACCACGTGGCGCTCGTCGTCGGGGCGACCCGCGCGTTGCAGTTCCAGGTAAAAACGGTGCGGAAACGCCTGCGCCAATTGCAGTGCGGTGTCGGCGGCCTTGGCCTCATCACCGGCCAGCAGCGCCAGCCCCACCGGCCCACTGTGCGCACCCGAGAGCACGATCAACCCCTCGTGCAGCTCTTGCAGCCACTCCCAGCGCAACGCGGCTTGGTCACGCACCACATTGCGTGTCCAGCCCCGGGCCAGCAATTCGCACAGGTTGAGGTAGCCTTGGTGGTTTTGCACCAGCAGCAGCAAGCGCGGCAAGCTCTGGTGCAGCACCGAAGCACCGGGGGCCGCCTCCGGCCCCAGCCCTTGCAGCAGCACCTCGGCCCCCAGCACAGGCTGCACGCCCGCGCCACGCGCGGTTTTGTAGAACTTGACCGCACCGAACAGGTTGTTCAGGTCGGTCACGGCCAGTGCAGGCTGGCCACTGGAGGCGGCAGCGGCCACCGCCTCGTCCAGACGTGTGGTGCCATCGACCACGGAAAACTCGGAATGCAAGCGAAGATGTACGAACATCCCGCGATCATGCCACCACTGGCACACACATCCGCCCACAACACTGGGGTTTGCAACAAGCGGCACAATTCGGGCCTTGCAGCATTCTTACAAACACAATACAGGAGACCCCTACCCCATGCTGACCCAGCTCGAACCTCCCACCCACACCCGCCCCAGCCTGCGCCAAATCGCATCGGACTTTGGCCTGGGCTACTTTGCCAACGGGTTGGTGGCTTTCATTTTTTCGGCCACTGGGCCGTTGGCGGTGATTTTGTCGGTAGGCACACGCGGCGGGCTGTCGGCGGCAGAGCTGGCATCGTGGGTGTTTGGCGTGTTTTTCATCAACGGGCTGGTCACCATGGCCATGAGCTGGCGTTACAAAACGCCACTGGGCTTTGCCTGGACGATTCCGGGCACGGTGCTGGTGGGCCCCGCACTGGAACACCTGAGTTTTGCCGAGGTGATCGGAGCCTTCTACGCCACCAGTGCGCTGATTTTGCTGCTGGGTTTCAGCGGCTGGGTCAAACGGTTGATGTCGTCGTTGCCCATGCCGATTGTGATGGGCATGGTAGCAGGCGTATTCCTGCGCTTTGGGCTGGATTTGGTGCGCTCACTGCACGCCGATGTGTGGATCACCGCGCCCATGGTGGTGGTGTTCTTGCTGCTGTCGGCGGCACCTGCATGGGGCAAGCGCATGCCGCCCATTCTGGGGGCCATGCTGGTGGGTGCGCTGGCCATTGCACTGCTGGGCCGCATCGACACCAGCACACTGGGCCACTTCAGCTGGGCACAACCCTTGGTACAAACGCCAGTGTGGTCGGTGGGTGCGCTGGTGGAGTTGGTGTTACCGCTGGCCATCACGGTACTGGTGGTGCAAAACGGCCAGGGCGTGGTGGTGCTCAAAGGTGCCGGGCACGAGCCGCCCGTCAACAGCATTGCGGTGGCCTGTGGCGTGGGTGCGGCGCTGAGTGCAGCGGTCGGTGCCGTCAGCACGTGCCTGACCGGCCCCAGCAACGCACTGCTCACGTCTTCGGGTGAACGTGAACGCCACTACACCGGCGCGCTCACGTTTGGCGCGTTTGGCGTGCTGTTTGGCCTGATGGCCCCCACCTTCACCGATCTGATGCTGGCCGCACCCAAGGCCTACATCATGGCGCTGGGCGGGCTGGCCATGCTGCGCGTGCTGCAAGGCGCGTTTGTGGGATCGTTCAACGGCAAGTTCTCGCTGGGCGCGCTGGTCAGCCTGCTGGTCACGGTCACCGACATGGGGCTGTTCAACATCGGGGCCGCTTTCTGGGGTTTGGTGGCGGGCTTTGCGGTGTCGTGGCT
>JBLIZX010000276.1:0-3484 GCA_048860285.1 Macromonas sp.
AAATTGGCATTGACTTGGGCCTGACTCATTTCGCCATCCTCTCCACTGGCGAAAAAATCCCAGCGCCCAACGCCTTCCGCAAGCACGAGAAGAAGCTGGCCAAGCTGCAACGCAGGCTGACCAAAAAGAAGAAAGGCTCCAAGAACCGCGCCAAGGCCAGATTGAAAGTGGCCAAACTGCACGCCAAGATTGCCGACATCCGCAAGGATTTCACGCACAAGCTCTCGACCCGGCTGATCCGCGAAAACCAAGTGATCGCCGTCGAAACACTGGCTGTCAGCAACATGAAGAAGAACCGCAAGCTCGCCAAATCCATCGGTGATGCGGGTTGGGCCGAATTTGTGAGGCAGCTCGAATACAAAGCCCGCTGGTATGGACGCGAGGTGGTCAAGATCGACCGCTGGCACCCGTCGTCCAAGCGTTGCAGCGACTGCGGGCACACGGCAGAAAAAATGCCTTTGAAGGTGCGGCATTGGACATGCCCCGAATGTGGCGCGAACCACGACCGGGACATCAATGCTGCGCGCAACATATTGGCCGCCGGATTGGCGGTGTCAGCCTGTGGAGAAGCTGTAAGTCCTGTGTCTCGTTGATGAGGCATGGGCGGGGTTCTGTGAAGCGGGAATCCTCGTGATTCATGACGAGGAGGATATCAATTGTCGGGTGGCTGAAGGCCGCTGGTTGGCGTGGCCCCCAGTTGTTCGGCCAGCTGGTTGGCGCATTGGCGCAGGGCGGTGCCTGCGGTGCCGTGGGGGCGGATGTCGATGGCGGCGGTGGGGCCGATGGCCGACAGGCTGAGCACGAGGCGGCCAAAGCCGTCGAACACCGGCACCGCAATCGCGCTGATGCCGGGTACCAGCCCGCCTTCTACCACGCTGAAGTGGTCGTGCCGTATGGTGTTGAGTTCGGCTTGTAGGCTGGGCTCGTCCAGCGCGTTGGGGTAGCCTTCGGCGGCCAGTATGGGTTGCACTTGCAGGGCGGGCATGAAGGCGGCAAACACTTTGCCCGAAGCGGTGTGGCGCACCGAGGCGTTGGTGCCGTGGCGCATGGCCACATGCACGTCGGTGGGGCCGTCTTCGACCCGGACAATGGTGGGGCCACGGGTGCCCCAGACTGAGATGGCCACCGTGGCGTTGGCGTGCAAGGCCAACAGGGGCAGTTGTGCAATCGCCAAGCGAATCGGGTCTTGCTGTTGCAGGCTGATCAGGCCCAGTTGCATGGCCAGTGGCCCCAGGCCGTAATGGCCGCTGGCGCTGTCTTGTGCCACCAGCCCAATTTTGCCAAAGCTGACCAAGTAGGGGTGAGCCTTGGCCGGTGTCATGTCGGCGGTGCGGGCCAGGTCTTTGAGTGCCATAGGGCGGCCGTGGTGGGCCAGTGCCTTGAGCAATTGCCCGCCGACTTCCACGCTCTGGATGCCGCGTGGGCTGCGCAGGGGGGTGTCGGGTTCGTCGGTATCGGGCGGTGTGGGGTGAGCGTTGCCGGGCAAAGTGGAGGAAGGGCGGGGTGTGCGTGCCATGATGGTGCGATTGTGGGCCGGAATTTCTGCGAACACGTTTGACAGCGTTGGATTTTTGCGTATCATCACGGTTCCGCATCAACAAATAAGTTCGTTATTGTTGAATAACAACTTTCGGAGACCGACAACATGACCACCCCTATCGACGCTTCTTCTTACCCGTTCCACGGCAGTGGTGCCGAGGTACAAGCGATTGAATTCCCGTACATCCGCTCGTCCGACCAAGATGCCGCGCAGCCGGTGCAGCACCCGATTGTGGTGGTGGGCGCTGGCCCGGCGGGCTTGAGCTTGGCGATTGATTTGGCCCAGCGTGGCCAGCGTGTGCTGGTGCTGGACAACGATTACCGCCTGTCCATCGGCTCGCGCGCGTTGTGCTTTGCCAAACGTGCGCTGGAAATTTGGGATCGCTTGGGTGTGGGCGACCCGATGGTGAACAAGGGCGTGTCTTGGAACGTGGGCAAGGTGTTCTTCAAAGACCAGCAGGTGTACCAGTTTGACCTGTTGCCTGAAGATGGCCACGAGCGCCCGGCTTTCATCAACTTGCAGCAGTACTACTGTGAGGCGTATTTGGTCGAGCGTTGTTTGCAACTGGACAACATCGAAATCCGTTGGGGCAACAAGATCACCGGCATCCAGACCCGCGACGATGGTGCCTTGCTGACGGTTGAAACGCCCGACGGCCCGTACCAGTTGGACGCGCAGTGGGTGTTGGCGTGCGATGGTTCACGCTCCACCATGCGCAACCTGATGGGATTGGAAAGCAAGGGCCGGATTTTCCATGACCGTTTCTTGATTGCCGATGTGAAGATGACGGCGGACTTTCCGACCGAGCGCTGGTTCTGGTTCGACCCGCCGTTCCACCCCAACCAGAGTGTGCTGTTGCACCGTGAGCCCGACAATGTGTGGCGCATCGACTTCCAACTCGGCTGGGATGCCGATCCGGAAGAGGAAAAGAAACCCGAAAACATCATGCCGCGCGTGAAGGCCCTGCTGGGCAAGGACGTGGACTTTACGTTGGAATGGGCCAGCGTCTACACCTTTGCCTGCTTGCGCATGGACCAGTTTGTGCATGGCCGTGTGGTGTTTGCGGGCGACTGTGCGCACGGGGTGTCGCCGTTTGGGGCGCGTGGTGCCAACAGCGGTGTGCAGGACACCGACAACCTGGCTTGGAAGCTGGACTGGTTGCTCAAGGGCTGGGCAGGCCCCGAACTGCTGGCCACTTACGGCCCGGAGCGCGAATACGCTGCCGACGAGAACATCCTCAACTCCACCCGCGCCACCGACTTCATCACACCCAAGAGCGAGATCAGCCGTTTGTTCCGCGACGCGGTGTTGGATTTGGCGCGTGAACAGCCGTTTGCTCGCCGCATTGTCAACAGTGGGCGTTTGTCGGTGCCGGCCACGTTGTTCCATTCCACCCTGAACACGCCGGATGTGGACAGTTTTGCGGGCAAGATGGTGCCGGGCGCACCGCTGACCGATGCGCCTGTGCAACGCGCCGATGGCAGCGCCAGTTGGCTGCTGCGCGAGACCGCGCCCGATTTCACCCTGCTGGTGTTTGGCGAGGTGCCGGACTGGGCGCGCGGCTTGCCGCACGTCACCCCGGTGTCGGTGGGCCACGACTTGCTGGATGTGCGGGGCTTGGCGCAGCAGCGCCTGGATGCCACGCCGGGCACAGCGTACCTGATCCGTCCCGACCAGCACGTAGCCGCCCGTTGGCGTACCCCCACCGAGGCCGCCGTGCGCGCTGCCTTGGCCACCGCCACTGCCCAGACCGTGGCCGCCTGAAGCCAACCTTGTGGAGAACACCATCATGTCGAACACCTTGAACACCCAGGCCCGTGACTTTGCCTACGACGATTTTTACGAGGCCTTGATTGCCACCCACCAGGGGCTGAGCACCGAACAGAGCCACGCCCTGAACGCGCGTCTGGTGCTGCTGCTGGCCAACCACATTGGGGACTTGAC
>JBLIZX010000277.1:0-5301 GCA_048860285.1 Macromonas sp.
GTCTTGCCTTGCAGCGCCTCGTCCGACAGTTTTTCAAACTGGGGCTCCAGCGCATTGATACGCTCCACCGTTTTGCGGTACGTTTTGAGCAGGCGGTCGTTGCGGCTGCCGAAAATTTTGGTCAGAAAAGGGATGGCCATACAGACAGCGCCCGCACACACCACACAGCACTGCGGGCAAGCGTTTCAATTGTGAATCTGAAAACCGCTTGGAAACACGCCAAGCCGTTGACGGCAGGGTACGCCGCAATCGGTTCATTTTAACGGCTACCCCAATCCCACCCCAACGGCGTGATAATGCGCGCCCACCCCGCTTTTTTGAGTTCACCTCGGCCCCTGCCACCCATGTTCAGCCTGCAACAAGCCGCCCGCAACGCCCCCACCTTGGCCCACCTGTTCGACCGCCTGAGGCACTCCGAGCAAATGTTGCACGTGGTGCAACCGCTGCTGCCACCGGGGCTGCGTGCGCAGGTGCAAGCAGGGCCGCTGGACGACGCGTCGTGGTGCCTGCTGGTCAGCAATCCGGCCGTAGGCACCAAACTCAAGCAACTCACTCCCGTCCTGTTGACGGCGCTGCGCCAAGCGGGGTTTGAAATCCCACAACTGCGCATCAAGGTGCGCACCAGCGTTCCAGTGGGCACAAAAAAACCTTTCAAAGAATGACTCTTTGAAAGGTTAATGCGCAAATTTACGAAATATTGGTGCCGCCTGTCGGATTCGAACTGACGACCTACCGCTTACAAGGCGGTTGCTCTACCAACTGAGCTAAGGCGGCAACACCAGTTATTCTACTTCACCCGCGTCAGGGTCGGACGACCTGGGGACGGTTTTGTCGGCGGATTTTCCGCATTCTCAGCAGCACTTGCGTCTTTTTTGGCCGGGACACTCGTTGCGTCGGCAGCATCCCCGCTGCCCGCCACCACTTGAAAGCCCTTGCGCCCGCTGCCCGCGCGCTGGCGGCTGGCGGCCTCCAATGCCTCAGATGGCACCGGTGGCGTGAACGCCATGCCCTGCCCGTTTTCACGGGCGTAAATGGCTACCACATGGTCTATCGGCACCAAAATATCGCGCGCTATGCCGCCAAAACGGGCTTTGAATTCCACGTAATCGTTGGCGATGCGCAAATGGCTGGTCGCGTCGTAGCTGGTGTTGAGAACAATCTCGTTGTTCTGCACAAACTCGCGCGGCACCTGCACTGTGTCGTCCACATGCACCACCAAATACGGGGTAAAACCGTGGTCGGTACACCATTCGTGCAAAGCACGGATCAGGTACGGGCGGGTGGACGGGGTGTCGTCGTCAAAACTCATGTGGCACCTCCTTGTGCTTACTTGCGCATCACTTTCTCAGACGGGGTCAGCGCCTCAATGTAAGCCGGACGCGAAAAAATGCGCTCGGCGTACTTGAGCAACGGGGCCGCGTTCTTGCTCAACTCAATCCCGTAATGGTCCAAACGCCACAACAACGGTGCAATGGCCACGTCCAGCATCGAGAAACTGTCGCCCAGCATGTACTTGTTCTTCAGGAACACGGGGGCGAGTTGCGTCAAGCGGTCACGGATATGGGCACGGGCCTTTTCCAGCGCCTTGTCGTTGTTTTTGACATTGCGCGCTTCAAGCGTGGAAACGTGGGCAAACAATTCCTTCTCAAAATTGAGCAAGAACAGGCGCACGCGGGCGCGGTCTACCGGATCACCGGGCATCAGCTGCGGGTGCGGAAAACGCTCGTCGATGTACTCGTTGATGATGTTCGATTCGTACAGAATCAGATCGCGTTCCACCAAAATCGGCACTTGGCCGTAGGGGTTCATGACGGCGATGTCGTCGGGCTTGTTGTAGAGATCGACATCACGGATTTCAAAATCCATACCTTTTTCAAACAGCACAAAACGGCAGCGGTGCGAGAAAGGACAGGTGGTACCCGAATACAAAACCATCATGGCGAAAACTCCTCAATCACAAAAAGCAAAAAACAGCGGTTTGCCGTTCATGCACAAAGCACGGCACAACCGCTGTGGCCAGCGTCTGGCCCGACGTGCGGGCCAGCGGGGGATTATTTGACGTCTTTCCAGAACGATGCGTTCAAACGCCAAGCGGCAAAGGTAAACACCGCCAAGAAGGCCAACACAAAGTAACCCATTTTCTTGCGGCTGGTTTGTGCCGGTTCGGCCATCCATTGCATGAAGGCCACCAAGTCACCGACCGCATTGTCGTACTCTTCCGGTGTCATCTTGCCGGGCTTGACCTGCTCCCAGCCGGTAATTTGATGGTGCTCATCCAACACCGGCTTGCGCTCACCCTGAAGATCCCAGAACACATGCGGCATACCCACGTTCGGGAACACGGCGTTGTTCCAACCGGTCGGACGGGTGTCGTCACGGTAGAAAGTGCGCATGTAGGTGTAGAGGTAGTCGGCACCAGTACCCGCATGGCTGGCGCGCGAACGCGCCACCAAAGTCAGGTCGGGTGGGTTGGCACCAAACCATTCTTTGGCCTGCACCGGATTGATGGTGGCTTTCATCACGTCCCCCACCTTGTCGGTGGCGAACAGCAGGTTTTCCTTGATCTGCTTTTCGGTCAGGCCAATGTCCTTCAGGCGGTTGTAGCGCATGAAAGCCGCCGAGTGACAGCTCAGGCAATAGTTGGTGAACAACTTGGCACCGTTTTGCAGTGCGGCCATGTCGGTCACGCGGTCAGGTGCCTTGTCGAGCGGGAAACCGGCACCAGCCGCCTGCGCGCCACCGGCCAAACCCAGGGCCATCATGCAGCCCACGATCCACTTTTTCATGTTGATTCTCCTGTCGTCGCGGGTTGGGTTCAGTGGGGCTTGAAGGTGACGCGGGTCGGCACCGGCTTGAACTCACCAATGCGGCTCCACACCGGCATCAGCAGGAAGAAACCGAAGTAAATCAGGGTGCCCACTTGCGAAACGCGCTCACCAATCGGGGACGGCGGTTGTACGCCTAAGTAACCCAAGATCAGGAAGTTGACCACAAACACCGCGTACAGCACCTTGTGCCAGCTCGGACGGTAACGGATGGACTTGACCGGGCTGTTGTCCAACCAAGGCAGGAAGAACAGAATCACCACGGCACCGCCCATGGCCACCACACCCCAGAACTTGGCATCAATGGCCAGCAGCAGGCCCGACACCACCACGGCAGCACCGATGATGGCACCCTTGAGCTTGCCATCCAGTTGCGATTTGCCCGCACCGAAGATAGCGCCCAGCAGCACACAAGCAATCAGCACATACAGCATTTCGCCGGTAATGGCACGCAACATGGAATAGAACGGGGTGAAGTACCACACCGGAGCAATGTGCGGCGGGGTCTTGAACGGATCGGCCGGGATGAAGTTGTTGTACTCCAAGAAGTAGCCGCCGAACTCAGGGGCAAAGAACACCACCGCCGAGAAGGCCATCAGGAAGAAGCCCACACCCAGCAGGTCGTGTACCGAGTAGTAAGGGTGGAACGGGATGCCGTCCAGCGGCTTGCCTTTGGCATCTTTCGGAGCGTTCGGGCCCTTGATTTCCACGCCATCGGGGTTGTTGGAACCCACTTCGTGCAGCGCAATGATGTGAGCAGCCACCAAACCGATCAGCACCAGCGGCACCGCAATCACGTGGAAGCTGAAGAAGCGGTTCAGGGTGGCATCGCCCACCACGTAGTCACCACGGATCAGCAGCGCCAAATCGGGGCCGACCAGCGGCACAGCGGCAAACAAGTTCACAATCACTTGCGCGCCCCAGAACGACATTTGGCCCCACGGCAGCAGGTAGCCCATGAAAGCTTCGGCCATCAAGCACAGGAAGATGGCACAGCCAAACACCCACACCAGTTCGCGCGGCTTGCGGTAGGAACCGTAAATCAGGCCACGGTACATGTGCAGGTACACCACCACAAAGAACGCCGAAGCGCCGGTAGAGTGCATGTAACGGATCAGCCAACCCCAGGGCACATCGCGCATGATGTACTCCACCGAAGCAAACGCCACGGCAGCATCAGGCTTGAAGTTCATCACCAAGAAAATGCCGGTGACGATCTGGATCACCAGCACCAGCAGCGCCAGCGAGCCGAAGAAATACCAGAAGTTAAAGTTTTTGGGTGCGTAGTACTCGGACAGGTGTTCTTTGTACAGTTTGGACAACGGGAAGCGGTTGTCCACCCAATTGAGCAGTTTCTCGCCCGCCGGAGCGTTGGGCGCGACTTCTTTGAATTCAGCCATTTAGGGTCTCCTCAAGCCTTCTTGTCTTCGCCGATGAGCAGCAGGGTGTCCGACAGGTACACGTGCGGCGGCACTTCGAGGTTGTCCGGGGCGGGCTTGTTTTTGAACACGCGGCCTGCCAAATCGAACGTGGAGCCGTGGCAGGGGCACAGGTAGCCGCCCAGCCAATTGTCGGGCAGCGAAGGCTGTGCGCCGGTCTGGAACTTATCGGACGGCGAGCAACCCAAGTGGGTGCAAATTCCCACCGCCACAAAAATTTCGGGCTTGATGGAGCGGTTGCGGTTTTTGGCGTATTCCGGCGTGGGGTAAGCCGTGCGCTC
Organism: Macromonas sp.; assembly: GCA_048860285.1. Taxonomy (GTDB): domain Bacteria; phylum Pseudomonadota; class Gammaproteobacteria; order Burkholderiales; family Burkholderiaceae_C; genus Macromonas_A. The sequence goes on from JBLIZX010000277.1 coordinate 4,546, forward strand.
AGAAGTGGGATCGGCCACTTCGCCGTCCAACTTTTCGAGGGCGGCCACTTGCTCTGCCGTGCGGCGCATGACCCACACCGGCTTGCCGCGCCACTCCACCACCATTTTCTGACCGGGCTGCAAGGCGGAAATGTCCACCTCGACCGCGGCACCCGCGGCTTTGGCGCGCTCAGAAGGCTGGAATGTGCTGACGAAAGGTACGGCTACAGCGGCTGCTCCCACGCCGCCCATGGCGGCCGAGGTGATCAGCCAGACGCGGCGGCCGTTATCGACGGTTGCTTCGCTCATGGGGATCTTTCAATGACTAGCTAGACAATTGAGGAACCGCGGCAGGGTCACCGGGTCAACCGGCGATTGTAGCGGAGCCTTACCGTACCGGGCACTTTTGCAACAAACTGCAAAACCTTGCACGCCTGTGGCACATACACCTCAGGTGGGCAGGGCCAAAAGGGCCGCCTCGACCGCCGCCATCAGGCTGCTGGGGTCGGCGCGACCCGTACCGGCCAGATCGAAAGCGGTACCGTGGTCGGGGCTGGTGCGCACAAAGGGCAACCCCAGCGTGGTGTTGACACCGTGCTCTAACCCCAAGTACTTCACCGGGATCAGCCCTTGGTCGTGGTACATGGCCACCACCACATCAAATTCCCCCCGACGCGCGCGCATGAACACGGTATCGGGTGCATGGGGACCACTGGCGTTGTAACCCTCCAGACGCGCTTGGGCGATGGCGGGGGCAATGGTGTCGATTTCTTCGCG
>JBLIZX010000278.1:0-6194 GCA_048860285.1 Macromonas sp.
TGATTCAAGATGGCGAAGCCGTGGGTGTCGATATCGCCCCAATAGTACAAGGCGCAGTGTTGCAGCCACTGTGCCTGTGCCAGTGCGTCCCAGCCGTAACCGGCACCAAAGATGGCCACCGTACCCGGCCAGCGCGGCAAGGCCAGGAAGTTGGTTTCGTTCTCGGTGATGATCACACGCTGCACCGCGATCTTGAGGTGGCGCAGGCTGTGGGCATCGAGCGTGATGTCGGGGCAGGTAGTGCCCGCCACGGCCGCCATGGCCGGGTCGAGCAAGCGCAGCCGCACCCGGGTAGGTTTATCCAAGAAACCAAACCGCGCCGCAAACTGGGCCACCCCGGTCTTGTCGGGGTTGATGCTGGTGGCGGGCAGCGCCAAATCGAGCAGTTCCGTCAGCACGGCCCGGTGGGCCTCGATAAACTTGGTGTGGACACCGGTCACATCGACTTGGCGCAGGTAGATGCCGGGGCGTGGATGGCGCTGCAGCCAATCCACCACGGCCAGCAGGTGTGCCCAGTCGGCTTCAAGCTCCAGTGCTGGCAGAGGACGTTTTTCCAGCCAGGCCACAAGTGGCGGGCATTGCTGGGTGGTTGCATCGAGCAATCGGGCAAACCGTTGCCACTCGCGGCGCTTGCCCAGCCAGCCCAGCGCCTCATCCAAGGTATCGACCCAGACCGCCACGGGCAATTGCTGTGCGCCTTGCACCCGGTGCTGGATCTGCTTGTGTTCCAAGCGCACGGGACAGGCCGCCGCCAGTTGGGCTGCCCACGCCTGCACGGCCACAAACCGGTCGGTGATATCCTGCGAGGTAGGGCCCTTGAGAGTGAACCGCAGGGGAAACCGTGTGTGGCCCGTGACCGCATCGCGCAGCAACTCGCCCCGTTCCCACAGCCGCGCCAGCTGGGCGCGCAGATCGGCAGCGGTACTCCAGTTCATGCGTCGGTGTCCCGGGCCTGGTGTGCCCGGTAGTGTGCAATAGCCATATTGCGCAATTTCGAGGCCCGTCCCCCGTCGTTGTGCACAAATCCTACGCTGGCCACGAAGGGTTCGATGATGTGGATTTTTTGCAGCGGCGTCACGATCAGCAGCTGCAAATTGAGCTGGCGAAACAGTTGCAGGCCGTACTGGGCCGATTCGTCGGAGCCACGCCCGAACGCCTCATCAATGACGACAAAGCGGAAGGAACGCGAGCGCACTGCACCCCACTCCAGCCCGAATTGGTAGGCCAAGCTGGCCGCCAGGATGGTGTAGGCGAGTTTTTCTTTCTGGCCACCGGACTTGCCGCCCGAGTCGGAGTAGTGTTCGTGTTCGGTGTCATCGTGGCGCCAGCGTTCGCTGGCGGCAAACAAGAACCAGTTGCGCACGTCGGTGACCTTGGCCGTCCAGCGCACGTCCTGATCCGACAGGCCTTCGCGGCCCCGGAAACGGTCAATGATGGACTTGACCAGCAAAAAACGGGTCTCGGAGTATTGACCATCGTCCTCGCCGGTAAGTGCATTCTCAGTGCAGGCGCGCAGTTGTTGCTGGAAGTCGCGGATTTCGGCATCCTGGCTGATCTGGGACTCCAGCACGATGTAGCGTCCCGGGTTGTAGTCGATCTCGCCCAGCGAGCGGTTGATGTGCGCGATGCGTTCTTTGATGGTTTCGCGCTCACGTGCCAACTGGGCGTTGAAGTTGGCCATCTCGTGAATGGCGTTGACATTAAGCAGCGTCTTGAAGCTGGCCTCAAAGCGGGGCAGGTCGTCCTGGTGCAGGCGTTCGAGCAGCTGTTCGTATTCGGCTGCGGCTTGCAGGCTGGCATCGAACTCGGCAGTTTCCAGCTTGAACCGCTCTTTGAAAGCGGCCATGGCTTGGATGATTTTTTCGACCAGACGGCTGAGGGTGCGGTTATGGTTCTCGATGCGGCTTTGCAACCAGTTATGCACATCCCGCGCACGGTTGTCGCAGGATTCGACACTGAGTTGGTGCGTCCCCAGGGCCTCGGCACACAAGGCTTCCAGAGTGGGTTGGGGCACGGTGCTGACCATGGGCGCTTGCAGGAACAAGGTGGTCGCGTCGTGCAATTGCTGTGTGTCGTCTCGGCGTTGTTCTGTCTTGGAACGTTCGTTGCGCGCCTGCTCCAACTGGGTGTCGGTGTCGCGCAGGGCCTGCTGACACGCTTGCAGACGTTGGTGCAGGGATTGCAGGATATCGGACGCCGACTCCAAAGCGCGGCGCTCGTCTTCCAGTGCCGCGATGTCGAGCGCCACGCTGGCCCAGTCCAGTTCTTCAAAGTCGCCGAATTCTTCCAGCCGGGTCAGGGCATCGAGCCGCGCTTGCAGTGCTTGGCGTTCGGTGCCGATGCGTGCAATCTGGCCGCCCAGCTCGGCCAAACGGCCTTCAAGCTGGGTGCGCCGGGCTTCCAAGGTAGCCACTTTGGCGCTGTTGCTCCAGCCCAGTACGTAGCGGCTGCGGTCGTCAATGCGGTAGCGGTCGTCTTTTTCGTGGCGACCACTGGGGTCTTTGAGTTGGCCTGCCAAGGTGATGGCGCGGGTTTCTCGGCGGAATTGTGCTTCGGTGTCGCAGCAGGCCACGTCAAAGCGGCGGGCCAGTTCGTGCTCCAACCAGTCGTAATACGGCGAGTCGGGCCGGATGGAGAGTTTGCGCACCAATGAATCAGGGTTCAGTGCCGGCAAATCGGCATTTTTGCGCGCGCGTACGTGGAAGTACACCAGACGGGTACGCAGGTGGTGCTGATTGACCCAGGCGCTCACGGCCTGGTAATGGGTATCGGGCACCAGTAGGGCCAAGCCAAAGTTGCGTAACAGCCGCTCGGCCACGCCTTCCCAGTCGCGCTCGTCCTCGCGCACCTGGATCAGTTCGCCCGCAAACGGCATCTCGTCCACCGTCAGGCCCAGCGCAGCACACAATTGGTCGCGAATTTGGATCTGCTGGCCATCGATGTTGCTGCGCCTCTGCTTGAGGCTGTCGATTTCCGCTGCCAGTTCGGCGTGTTCCTGCCGCCCCTGACGCCAGATGAAGTGGTGTTCGTTCTGGGTATTTTGCAGGTCGGTGTCGCGCTGGCGGAGGTTTTCGCGCCAGTCCTTGAACTGTGCCCGTTGCCAGGCAAAGCCGTCGTGGTCGGTGGCAGCTGTCTCGTCCAGCTCTGCCACCAGTGCGCCGTAGCGCCTCGCCTTAGCTTGGCGCTTGTCGCGCAATTGTGCTTTCTGGCGGATGTCGGCGGCCAGCCGCTCCAGGCGGTCCCCGCCCTGGGTGTGAATGGCCTGACGGAGTTCCTCCACTTGTTGGCTGTACTCATCGCGCAGGCTGTGCAATCGCCCGACTTGCCGGTCGAGTCGGCCCCATTCCTCGGCCAGCAGGTGCAGCCGCTTGTCGAGCAAGCCCAGCTTGAGCCGGGCGAAATGGTGGGGCAGGCTGTCGCGTGCGTTGCACAGCTGCTGCACCTGGGCAACCAGGTCTCGGTGCCGCTGCACATCCGCCACCAGCGGGGTGAGCATCTGCACTTGTTGCCGCGCCTTGAGCACGGCCTGGTGCGCACGGTTGAGGTCGTCAAAATGTTCGATCAGGGCCGCAATGCGCGGGGCCACCTCGAAGGGCTCGAGCATGTGCTGGCGCACAAAATCGGTCAGGTTCCCCACCGATTTCATGGACACGGTCTGGTGGAACAGCTCCAGCGCCTGGTCGTTCTCGATACCAAAGCGGCGCCGGAACCACGCCGCGTAGGGCGGAAAGCTGTCGTGCAGGTCAGCGCCCAGTTTGCGCAGTTGCTTGCGCAGTGCCGCGATGTCGGTGCCAAAGTTGGCAAAGTCGCGCGCGATCGACAGGTCGCGCTCGGCCCCTACCAGCAGGCGGGCAGGCTGCCCCTGCGGCTCTTTCATCCAGAACACCTGTGCCAAACTGATAGTCTGGTCGTAGCCCGCGTTGTGGAACACACCCAGAATGACCGAGTAGGTGCGGTGATCACGCAGCGACACCGGCTTGGCCACACCCGTAACTTCGTTGCGCTCGGACTTGTAGTGCCCCAATACGTAGGAGCGCAGGGTGCGCTCCCGGCTGTCAGCTCCAGCGGCTTTGTTGTAGGCGATGCGGTGCGCAGGCACCAGCAGCGTGGTGATGGCATCGACCAAGGTGGACTTGCCCGAGCCGATATCACCGGTGAGAAGGCCGTTTCTGCCGTTCAGTTGCAGTGTCCAGACGCGCTCGTGGAATGTGCCCCAGTTGAGCACTTCCAGCCGCATGAGCCGAAACCCCGACAGTGCATCGTCGGCGGCAAAGTCCAGGCCCAGCGAGGGGGTGTCAGTCATGTGCGGCCTCCTGGGGGGCGGTGTTGCCCGACAACGCGCTGCGGTAGAGTGCCAACTGGGCATCAAATTCGGCCAACCATTGCGCGTCGACAAAGGCCTTGAGGATGCGCCGTACCTCGAAGCTGGCAGGGGCGTGACCGCTGCCTGCGGCGGGTTTGAGCTTGTGCAGGAAGCCGAGTTCCACCACTTTGTTGATGGTGGTGTCGATCTGGTCGATCAGGCGCGCCTCGTTGGAACCTGTAGGCAGGAACACCCGCACCAGTTCCACCATGTCGTCGCGCGAGAGCACCAGCCGCGTATCGCCACCTCCCGCATCAAATTCGACCATTTTTTTGCGCAGCAAGGCCAGCAACAAGCTAACGGGAAACGACAGAGGGCGACGCGCCATCAGGCGTGGCAGGCGGGCAGTGTCCGCTTCGTCGCCAGTGGGTTCCGGTCGACTTTTGAGAAAGGCGTAGCCTTCGGCCTCATCGATCACCAGTTCCAGCCCCAGCACGCCCACGTGGTCGCGCACATGGGCCTGCAAGTCCATCAGGCTGGCCCACAAGCGCTCGTCGGCTTCGCGGTACTGCACGCCTTTGAGCAAACCGATCAGCAGCACCGACAAATGGGGATTGACGGCCAGCAGACCGGCAGGAGAGGAAGTAGTGGTGTCCATGCAGTAGGCGGGTGATGGAATACTCAAGCTGTGAAGATGACACGGGGCAGCTGGGCGATACGATGAATGGCCGATCCCGCAGCGTCGGCAGTGTGCCATTCGATGGGTTCAAGGGTGGTGTCGTCCACCACCATGTGCAGGGTTGGGCTATCGCTGCCGATGTGCAGGTAGGCCACCAATTCGGTCAGGCCTTGTTGCAGCGGCTGACGCGCCACGAGTTCGTGCAGGGTGATCTGGGCCTGGTCTTGCAAGCACTGGCGAATGTGGCGGGTCAGCCGTGCCTTGTCGAGCACCGTCTGTGCGAACAGGGCAGAGGTGTCGATGTCCTCGTCGCCTGCTTGCACCACCTTTTGGGCCAGAGCGGATGGGATGGCAGGGGCAAACAATGGGCGCTCCAGCGGCAGTGCCAGCTCGGCCTGCGGCTGGTCGATTTCCATGACCGCGCCTGTGGGCGGATGGTCACGCAGGGCCAGCGCCTTGTTTTCGATGCCACGCAGGATGTCCATGATGCGGCGGTTTTCCAGCCAGGCTTGGTCGTCGAGGAAACGGCGTAGCTGCTGCGACAGCGCAGCCACGGTGCGCTGGGTGTGTTCGCCAGCTTCAAGCCAGTCATAGTGCATGCGCCGTGTGCGCGCATCGGGTCGCAAACTGGCCACGGCCGGCAGTTGCAACACCTGCTCCAGCAGTTCGGTCAGTTCGTCTTGGCGGCGACTCGAAAGCAGGAAATCCCAGAAGGCACGAAAGCTTTTGCCCTGGTCGGAGTCCGCAATCGCGTCGCGTTCTCCCATGATCTGGGCCAGCAATTCGCCCTTGCTGCCGTCCCACAAGGCGATGCGTTCGCGCACACGCCGATCCAGCTGGCGAAAGTTGTGTTCCACTTCGCGAAAGTCGGCCAGCAGTTCACGCGCACCTTGCATGAATTGCTGGAAGCGGTCTTTGAGCGCGGTGTCGTCGAGCAACGGCACATCGCCGATCTGAATGCGCGCCATTTCGGTATCGATACGGTCACGTTGCTGTTGCAGGTCGGCCAGGCGTTTGGCGGGGTCGGCCTCGCTGCCTTGGCGGATTTGCTGGAGCAAGTCAAACAGCGTGAGCAGGCGCGATTCGGTACCCACGAACTGGCGTTCAGACAGTTGTGCTAACCAGGCGATGGCTTTTTCAGTGGCGGGCGTGAGGTCGAACTGTGCCTCGTCGGTACCGCTTTGGTAGAACTTGCGCAACCAACCTTTGTCG
>JBLIZX010000279.1:0-10956 GCA_048860285.1 Macromonas sp.
CCGAGCGCGTGTTCATCGAATTCAACGCCACCCGGCTCAACAACCTGGGCCTGAGCCCGCAGGCCGTGTTCGACGCCATTGGCGCGCACAACCGGCTGCAGCCCGCCGGGCGCATGGAAACCTTGGGGCCGCGCCTGTACCTGCGCCTGGACGCCGACTTGGCCGACCCCGAACAACTGGCTGCCGTGCCGTTGCGCGTGGGCCAGCGCGTGTTCAAACTCTCCGACATCGCCACCGTGCGCCGGGGTTACGAAGACCCGCCGTCCTACCTGGTACGTTCACGCGGGCAAGATGCTGTGCTGCTCGGCGTGGTGATGAAAAAAGGCGACAACGGGCTGGCGTTGGGCGAACGGTTGGACACCTTTTTGGACACCGAACGCGCCGCATTGCCGTTGGGCATGTCGTTGGATGTGCTGACCAACCAAGCCGATGCCATCAAAGGCGCGGTCAACCTGTTCCAAGTCAAATTTTTGGTGGCGGTGGCGGTGGTGGTGGCCATCAGCATGTTGGCCATTGGCATCAAGGCCGGGTTGATCGTGGGCATCGCGGTACCGCTTACCTTGGGCATTACCTTTCTGGTGATGCTGTTGATGGGCATCAACCTTGACCGCATCACACTGGGCGCGCTCATCATCGCACTGGGCTTGTTGGTGGACGATGCCATCATCGCCGTGGAAATGATGCTGGTCAAAATGGAAGAAGGCTGGGACCGCATCCGCGCCGCCGCTTACGCTTGGAGCGTGACCGCTGCGCCCATGTTGTTTGGCACGCTGGTCACGGTGGCCGGTTTCTTCCCGATTGGTTTTGCACGCTCTAGCGTGGGCGAATACGCGGGCAACATCTTTTGGGTGCTCGGGATTGCACTGCTGGTGTCGTGGTTGGTGGCGGTCACGTTTGTGCCCTACTTGGGGGTCAAAATGCTGCCAAAGATGGACCAGTCCCACCAACACAGCAACGACAGTATTTACCAGACCCCGCTGTACCGCCGCCTGCGTGCGGTGGTCACATGGTGCGTCACGTACCGCAAAACCGTGGTGGGGGCCACCGTGGGGGCACTGGTGCTGTCGGTGGCGGGCATGGCCTTGCTGGTTGAAAAACAGTTCTTCCCCGGCTCTGACCGCACCGAGGTGCTGGTCAGCGTGTACCTGCCACCGGGCAGCAGCGTCGAAGCGTCCAACCGCACGGTACAAAAAATCGAGGCCATCCTGCGACCGATGGACGACATCCACACGTTGTCGGCGTATGTGGGGGCGGGTGCGCCCCGCTTCTTCATCTCGGCCAACCCCGAGCCACCCGATCCGGCCTTTGCCAAAGTGCTGGCCGTCACGCACGATGTGGCGGCGCGTGAACGCGTCATGGCAACCCTCAACGAACACATTGCCGCCGGGGACTTTCCTGAGGCACGCGTGCGCGTGTACCGCCTGCTGTATGGCCCGCCTGTGATCTGGCCGGTGGCGTTCCGTGTGCTGGGCCCCGATTTGGTTCAATTGCGCGAGATCGCGCACCAAGTGCGCCACATCATGGCCGCCAATCCGAACGTGGTCGATCCACACCTGGAATGGGACAACCGCACCCCCGCTCTGCATCTGGCCATGGAACCTGAACGCCTGCGCCTGTTGGGGCTGACCCCGCAGGACGTGGCACAACAGTTGCAATTCCAATTCGATGGCGTGGTGGTCACGCAAGCGCGGCAAGACATCCGCACCGTCAACGTGGTGGCGCGTGCCACCGAGGCGGGTCACCGCCTTGATGCCAGCACCTTGCACACGGTCGAAATCCGCACCCAAGACGGCAAAAAACTGCCCTTGAGCCAACTCGGCCAACTGGCGGTACGTTTTGAAGATCCCGTCATCAAACGCTACAACCGCCAACCTTACATCGCAGTGCAGGCCGATATCCAAAGTGCCCAGCCCAACGACGTGACCGCCGCTGTGGAGAAAGCCTTGGCCGACCTGCGCGCCCAGTTGCCCGCCGGTTACCGCATTGACACCGCCGGTTCGGTCGAGCAGTCCGGCAAAGCCAACGCGTCCATTCAGAAACTGCAACCCGCCATGCTGGCGTTCATGTTGATTTTCATCATGTTGCAGATGCGTTCCTTCTCTGGCACCTTTATGGTGGTGGCCACGGCACCGCTGGGCCTGATCGGTGCGGTGCTGGCGTTGTTGCTGTTTCGCCAACCGTTTGGCTTTGTGGCGTTGCTGGGCTTGACGGGGTTGGCGGGCATTTTGATGCGCAACACCTTGATCTTGACGCAACAGGTGGCCGACAATTTTGAAGCCGGTATGCCCGCCTTTGACGGGGTGGTGGAAGCCGCGGTGCAGCGCGCCCGCCCGGTGGTGCTGACGGCGCTGGCCGCTGTGTTGGCCTTCATTCCGCTGACGCAAGACAGCTTCTGGGGCCCGCTGGCCTATGTACTGATTGGCGGTGTGGCGGTGGGCACCGTCATCACCTTGCTGTTTGTGCCCGCGCTGTATGTGTGGTGGTTCCGTTTGTCCACCCCGACAACAGCGATCAAGGCGTAACAACTCACGGCACCGCCACAGTGGCCGGTGTTGCAGCGGCCAGCAACGGTGCCGACGACACCGCCACCGGCGGCTGGAACGGGTTGCCCTGCACCAACACAATCGCGGCGGTGGGGGCTGCGGACAAGGCAAACAACACCATTGCTGCCACCGCCGCACGGGGGTGGTCCACGTGAACCAACGCAATCGCCAGCAGCGTCAGCAGGCCCAAAAACGCCATGGCCAGCCATTTGAGCGGGTTGATGTGGATTTGGCTCAACCCGATGCGCAGGTTGCGCTCATCGCGCATGCCAGAGGCTTTTTGCAGCATCAGCGCCTGCACCTGTAGCCCTGCGGCCTCGGTCAATTGTGGGCTGCCAATGTGCAGCAACAACGCATCCGCTTGATCCGACACGCTGGTGCTGGATTGGCGGTGTGCCAGCAAAGGCCACTCCGTCACGCTGGCGTGGGCATAGCCGTGCAAGGCTTGTTGCAATGTATGGCGCAGCATCGGGTCTTGCACCCGCTCACTCAACACCATCAAACTGCGCAAAGCATCGGCTTCACGGAACACCGCGTTGGTGGCCCGGTCGTGGGCGTTCCAAGTGTCGTTGGCCACAAACGCCAACGTCAAGCCAAACAACACCCCAGTGATGTTGATGAACGGGGGCACCACACCGCGCCAGCCGTGCAAAACCGCTTGCCAGCGCGGTGCGTGCATGGCACGCATCACCCCCCACAACGCCAGCCAAGTGCCCAGCAACGCCACCGTTGCATAGGCGTAATGATCGTAAGTGAAAAATATCTGCATTGTTGCGATTGTGCTGCATCTGTCGCCACAGCGGCCAGAGCGGTTAACATCGCCGCCCATGATGATGAAGTCTGTTTCTCTTCACCTGTTGAGCGTGGCGCTGTGCGGCGGTGTGGCGGTGCCGGTGGCGCAAGCCGCCCCACGTGCTTTGGTGGCCTCGGCATCTTCTGCCCAACCAGTCCGTGCCAAATTGGCGTTGTCCGTCAAGGGCAAGCCTTCGTCTGCACCACGGCGTGTCAAAAAAACCAGAGTGCAGAAAAAAGCCACGCGGCCCACCATTTACCAAGTGCCACAGCGCATCACGCTCAAGCGCAAGGATTTCCATTGTTTGGCCCGCAACATTTACCACGAGGCCCAGGGCGAGCCCGTGGTGGGCAAACTCGCCGTGGCACAAATCACCTTGAACCGGCTACAAGCTGGGCTGTGGGGTTCGTCGGTGTGCAAAGTGGTGTACGCGCCGGCCCAGTTCTCATGGACCGACCAGCCCCGCAAGCGCCACGCCAAGCCCCAAGGCCCAGAATGGGAGGAAAGCGTGCAAGTGGCCAAGGATTTCTTGGGTGGCCAGCGCGTGCGCCGGTTGGAGGCCAGCACCCACTTTCACAGCCAGTCGATCCGCGCCCCTGGTTGGACACGCCAAATGCGCGTGGCCCAACAAGTGGGCCAACACATTTTCTTCAACGACAAAAGTGTGGAGCTGAAGAACTCCTGATCAAACACCACGCTGCGCCACATCGTGGCGCACCAGCGGGTAACCCTGTTGCGTGTAGTAACGCCAGCGTTGCCTAGCGGGCAAACGCTCCGACTCGTCCAGCCCCACAATTTCCAGCAACCGGGCAAACCGCTCAAAACCTTGGGGCACCTCTGGCAAGGTGTTGATGAGCACATCGCTGTGCGCTACATCACAAGGGGCGCTGGCCAGCAACACGGGCGAGCGTTCGCGCACCGACGCGGGTGCAGACACCAGCGCGTGCGGTACAAAATCCTCTTGCGAAAACGTCCACAAACTGCGGTCCAGTTCACCCAAGGCAGACTCTGGCAACAACACCAAGGCCTGCCGGTGCGCGGCCAGCACCTTGCGCAGCAAACGGCACAGGTAGTCTGTGCGGTCTGCCACGTTGAAGTGGAACGCCACTTCCGTCATGCTGCTCAAGCTGCGCCCTTTTTGCGCTGTGGTTTCTTGGCGGTCTTCTTGCTGTCGATTTTTTTGCCGGGCTTGCTGTCTTTGGCTGGGGCTTGGGCGTGTATGCGGGCCGCTTCGTCCAACAGGTATTGCACCAGCAGTGGTACCGGTCGCCCAGTCGCCCCTTTGGCCGCACCGCTTTTCCAAGCCACACCCGCAATGTCCAAGTGCGCCCAACACAGCCCTTGTGTGAATTTTTGCAGGAACTTGGCCGCAGTGACCGCCCCCGCCGGGCGGCCTCCCACATTGCCCATGTCGGCAAAGTTGGATTTCAGGCCTTCTGCATATTCCTCGTCCAACGGCATGCGCCAGCATGGATCCAAAGCTGCTGCCCCGGCTTCGGCCAGGTGCTGGGCCAACTCGTCTTCGGGTGAGAACAAGCCCGAACGCACTCCCCCCAGTGCAATCACGCAAGCGCCCGTCAGTGTGGCAATATCGATCACGGCCCGCGGCTTGAAACGTTGGGCGTAGGTCAACGCATCGCACAAAATCAAGCGGCCTTCGGCATCGGTGTTCAAAATCTCGATGGTTTGGCCGCTCATGCTGGTGACGACATCGCCGGGTTTGATGGCGCGGCCATCGGGCATATTCTCACAAGCCGGAATCAGGCCCACCACATTGATGGCCGGTTGCAATTCGGCCAGTGCGGCAAAGGTGCCCAACACACTGGCTGCGCCTCCCATGTCGAACTTCATCTCATCCATTTCGGCCCCCGGCTTGAGCGAAACGCCGCCGGTGTCAAACGTGATGCCCTTGCCCACCAGCACCACCGGCGCACCGTGTTTGGCACCGCCCTGGTACTTGAGCACGATAAAACGCAGTGGTTGTTCTGAACCTTGGGCCACCGCCATGAACGCCCCCATACCGAGCTTGGCCACATCTTTCGGGCCCAGAACATCCACACTCATGCGCGCTTTCTGGCCAATCTGTGTGGCCGCCTCGGCCAAGTGGGTCGGGGTGGCCCAGTTGCCGGGGCGGTTGGCCCATTCTTTGGCCAACTCGATGCCTTGCACCGTGGCGCGGGCGCGTTCCAATGCCCCTTGTACGGCCAGACTGTCGGCCACCGCCAGCACCACCTGTTGCAACTTGCGCGGTTTGGGCTTGGAATGGGTGGTGGTGTACACGTACGTCGCATCGGCCAGCGTTTGCACCGCTGCTTGCACCGCGGCTCCCGTGGCAGCGCCCATATACACGCCCAAACGCACGGGGGCAGGTGATTTCAGCACGGCCCAAGCGGCTGTCATGGCCTTTTTCACGTGAGCGGGGCTCAAATTGCCCGCACGCACCAACACCACCCGGCGCGCTTGCACACCGGCCAAACGGTGGGCGGACAAACACTGGCCCACTTCAGCCTCAATGTCTTGCTGTGCCACAGCCTCTTGGGCCCAAACGTGCAGTGGGTTGTCCACCGCCGCGTCCTCCGCGGGCACCGTGCCAGCAACATCTGGCCACAACACCACCAAAGCGTCCACCGCCAACGCGGCTGCCTGCGACAAACTGAGGTCTTGAAGTTCAAAGTTCATAATACATACCCAATTCACAACCTTGACATGTTATTCCATTCCTCTGTCCGGCGAGAGTTGGCACACAGTTTCGGTGCCACTTTGCTGATTTTGTTCACCATCGTCATTACGATGTTGCTCATCCGCACCTTGGGCTTGGCCAACAAAGGCAGCGTCAACCCGCAAGAAATCCTGCTGGTGCTGACCTACACCGTGCTGGGCCGTTTGCCGATGGTGCTGACGCTGGCGCTGTTCATCGCCATTGTGTCCACCTTGTCACGCATGTACCGAGACAGCGAAATGGTGATCTGGCTGGGCAGTGGCCAAGGCCTGCTGCGCTTTGTGCGCCCTGTGCTGACGTTTGCTTGGCCCGTGCTGCTGGCGGTTACAGTGTTGACACTGTGGGTCTGGCCGTGGGCCAACCGACAAACCGACCAATTGACCGCACGCTACGAACGCCGAGGCGACTTGGAACGCGTGGCCCCAGGGCAATTCCAAGAATCCGCCGATGGCCGGCGTGTGTTCTTCATCGACAAAGACAGCACCGAGGGCAAAGACGGACGCAACGTCTTCATCTCCAGCGTCGAGCCCGACGGCAGCGAAAGCGTGACCTCGGCCCGCGCCGGACGGATTGAGTGGCTGCACGGCAGCCAGTTTTTGGTGCTAGAGCAAGGCCAACGTCTGGACCATTACCCCGATGGCGGCCTCAAAATCAGCGAATTTGCCCGCTATGGCATCCGCATTGGCGACCCTGAGCAAGCACAGGGTGGCGACTTGAAACTTAAATCCATCTCCAGCCTGAGCTTGTGGCAACGGCCCAACCGTGCGCGCTTGGCCGAACTGGGCTGGCGCATTGGCATGGCCCTGACCGCTTTGAACTTCACCTTGCTGGGTATTGCGGTGGCGGCAGGCAACCCGCGTGCGGGCCGCAGCGGCAACTTGGCTTTCATGTTGTTTGCGTTCATTTTTTACTACAACTTGCTCAATGTGGGGCAAAACTGGGTCAGTCAAGGGTTGGTCGGTTTTTGGCCATTGATGCTGGTGCTGCACGGCGGCGCGCTGGCGCTGTCGGTGGTCTGGTTGCTGCTGCGCCACCACAATCTCAGCCTGCTTCATCCGATGGAAGCTCTGCGGCGCTGGAGAGGAACCCCCACATGAGAACCATGCGCCGTTTGATCTATGGCGAAATTGTGCGCGCGGTGGGCTTTGTGCTGCTCGCCTTTATGGCGCTGTTTTCGTTTTTTGATTTGGTGGATGAACTGTCGTCGTTGGGGCGGGTTTCGCCCTTCAACCCAGAATTGGTGTACGGCCTGCAACACGCGCTGTGGTACGTGGCACTGCTCATGCCCAACCGCATCTACGAATTGCTGCCTATTTCCGTTTTGATCGGCACCGTGTTTGTATTGGCCCGTTTGGCCGAAAGCTCGGAATACACGATCTTGCGTACCAGTGGCTTGGGGCCGTGGCGCGCGCTGCGTTTGCTGCTGGGCTTGGGGGCCATGTTTGTGGTGCTGACGTTTGCCATGGGCGACTACATCGCCCCTTGGGCCGACCGACAAGCACAACTGCTCAAGGCCCAGTTCAGGGGCGGTATCAGCGTGGGCCGTACCGGTGCGTGGCTCAAAGAACGCAACGACGAACGTCAATATTCGGTCAACGTTGGGGCGCTACAACCCGATGGCACGCTGGAACGCATTCGCCTGTTTGAATTTGACCTGGACGGTCGCCTGCTTGCCACCACCCAAGCCGAGCGCGGCCACATTGTGGCCCACGGGCAAGACATGCATTGGGCCTTGGAACAGGTGCAACAGCGTGTGTTTGACACCCGTTCCACCACCGCACACATTGCGACCCACACGCTGCCCCGCTACGTGTGGCCCACCCACGTCAGCGCTGAAATGGTGTCGGTGGCCTTGCTACAACCCGACCGCATGCGCACGTTGGATCTCTTCACCTACATCCAGCACCTGCAAACCAACAACCAGACCGCCCAGCGTTACGAAATCGAGTTTTGGCGCAAAGTCTTCTACCCCCTAAGCTGTTTGGTGATGGTGGTGCTGGCGCTGCCGTTTGCCTACCTGCATTTCCGCAGTGGCGGTGTAGCGGGCTACGTTTTTGCAGGTGTCATGATCGGCATCAGCTTTTTTCTGCTCAACAACGTGTTTGGCTATATTGGCAACCTGCGCCTGTGGCAACCGTGGCTGGCGGCGGCAGCGCCTTCGCTGCTCTATTCGCTGGCCTCGCTGGGTGCCTTTGGTTGGCTCGTGCTCAAACGTTAGCAACACTTCCGACGAAAGAAAACCTCCATGCTTGGTGTGATTGTGTTTGCCCACGGTTCGCGCGACCCGTTGTGGCATCTCCCTGTGGAAGCGGTGGCCAACGCCATTCGGCAACGGCACGTAGGCACCCCGGTGTCCTGCGCCTACCTGGAATTGTCCACGCCCGATTTACCCACCGCTGCGGCACAACTGGTAACGCAAGGTTGTACCCACGTGCGCGTGCTGCCGCTGTTTTTTGGCATGGGCAAACACGCCCGTGAAGACCTGCCCCAACTGATGCAAGACTTGGAGCATACCCACCCCGCCGTGCGGTTTGAGCGCCTGCCCGCCGCTGGCGAAGACCCACGTCTGACCGCGCTGCTGGCCGACATCGCCTTGGGCACCACCGCATGAACCTGCACCAATTCCGCTTTGTGCAAGAAGCGGTACGCCGCAACCTCAACCTGACCGAAGCCGCCAAAGCCTTGCACACCTCGCAGCCCGGCGTGTCCAAGGCCATCATTGAGCTGGAAGACGAGCTGGGCGTGGACATCTTTGCCCGCCACGGCAAGCGCATCAAACGCGTGACTGAGCCTGGCCAGCACGTGTTGCGCAGCATCGACATCATTCTGCGTGAAGTCAACAACCTCAAACGCATTGGCGAGCAATTCTCGGCGCAAGACAGCGGAACCCTCAGCATTGCCACCACGCACACCCAAGCGCGCTATGTGTTGCCCGGCCCAGTGGCCAAATTGCGCCACGCCTACCCCAAAGTCGCCATCAGCCTGCATCAGGGTTCGCCCGACGAAGTGGCCAAAATGCTGCTCGATGACGTGGCCGACATTGGCATGGCCACCGAATCCCTGAGCCAGTACGAAGACCTGATCACCCTGCCATGTTACGACTGGCAACACGTGCTGGTGCTGCCGTTCGCCCACCCGCTGCTGGACAAGGAACGCATCAGCCTGGAAGACTTGGTACAGTACCCGCTCATCACCTACCACCCTTCCTTCACCGGGCGCACCCGCATCGACTTGGCCTTTGCCCAACGCCAACTCAAGCCCAACATTGTGCTGGAAGCCATCGACTCCGATGTCATCAAGACCTACGTGCAACTGGGGTTGGGCGTGGGCATCGTGGCCGAAATGGCCATGCAAGGCGAAGAACGCAACCCCGACCTGCTGGCCCGCCCAGCGGGGCACCTGTTTGGCCAGAATGTGGCGCGCGTGGCCTTCAAACGCGGGGCCTACCTGCGCCAATTTGTGCTGCGTTTTGCCGAATTCCTCAGCGACCGCCTCTCGCGCGACCTCATCACCAAAGCCATGCAAGGTCACGGCCCCGACTACACCATGTGAACCACCAGCAGGGCGGTACCCGCTGCCAGATACCGCCCTGCCGTGACCTAGGGCCAAACCCTGAACCGTGGTTTGTTTGGCCGTCAGGCCGGGCAATGCGCCTCGATGTAAGCCTTCACCTGCGCAACATCGGCGGGCATCACCTGCACGCGCTTGGGCAAGGCTTCAATGCCTTCAAACTTGGCCGGACGTTGCGGTTCACGCCCAAGTGCTTCCACCAGCGTGGCGGCAAACTTGATCGGTAACGCCGTCTCCAACACCACCATCGGCACGTTGTCGCTGATGTGTTCGCGCGCCACTTTCACGCCATCGGCGGTGTGGGTGTCGATCATCTGACCAAAACGCTCCCACGTGTCGCGGATGGTGTCCAAGCGGTTGGCGTGCGTGCTCTTGCCGCTGACAAAACCGTAGCGGCTGGCCGCCTGCGCGAACAACGGATCGTCACTCAGGTCAAACTGGCCATTGCGGTTCAAAGCCTCACCAAACAAGGCCTGCGTGCGCGCGCCATCACGGCCCAGCAGGTCAAACACAAAACGTTCGAAGTTACTGGCCTTGGAAATGTCCATCGATGGACTGGAAGTCTCGAACGTGTCGGCGCTGCCGCGTACGCGGTACACCCCAGTGCGGAAGAACTCGTCCAGCACATCGTTCTCGTTCGTGGCCACCACCAGCTGACGGATGGGCAAGCCCATCATGCGCGCCACATGCCCGGCGCACACATTGCCAAAGTTGCCGCTGGGCACCGCAAAGTCCACCTCTTGGTCGTTGGATTCGGTGGCCTGGATGTAGCCCGCAAAATAGTACACCACCTGCGCCAGCAAGCGTGCCCAGTTGATCGAATTGACCGTACCAATCTTGTAGCGGCGCTTGAACTCCAAGTCGTTTGACACCGCCTTCACAATGTCTTGGCAGTCGTCAAACACCCCTTCAATGGCGATGTTGTGGATGTTTTCGTCCAACAGGCTGAACATTTGCGCTTGCTGGAACGGGCTCATGCGCCCATGTGGGCTGGTCATAAACACGCGCACGCCCCGCTTACCGCGCATGGCGTACTCAGCGGCACTGCCGGTGTCGCCCGAGGTAGCCCCCAAGATGTTAAGCTCCTCGCCCCGGCGCGCCAGTTCGTACTCAAACAAGTTGCCCAGCAACTGCATGGCCATGTCTTTGAACGCCAGCGTGGGGCCGTTGGACAGGGCTTCGATCCACAAGCCATTTTCCAGGTGGCGCAGCGGCACAATCTCGCCCGTACCAAACACCTCGGCGGTGTACGTCTTGGCACACAAGGCGCGCAAGTCGGCGGCAGGAATGTCGTCAATGTAGAGCGACAAGATACGGAACGCCAGTTCACC
>JBLIZX010000280.1:0-4281 GCA_048860285.1 Macromonas sp.
GTGGCGCGGGCCTGCGGTGTCAAAGTGTTGCGGTTTTCCATGGGTTTTGGCAAGCCGCTGTGGCGTTGGGTGTCGCCACACACGGGCACCGAATTTGTGGTGAGCGTCCTGCCGTTGGGTGGTTATGTGCGGATGTTGGATGAGCGCGAGGGGCCGGTATCTGTTGCTGAGCGCCACCTGTCTTTCAATGCCCAGCCGCTGCGCGCACGGGCCGCGATTGTGGCTGCGGGGCCGTTGGCCAATCTGGGCTTGGCGGTGTTGTTGTACGCGGCGGTGTTTTGGTATGGCGTGGACGAGCCGCAGCCGGTGCTGTCGCAACCCGTGGTGGCCTCGTTGGCAGAACGGGCTGGCTTGCGTGCAGGCGACTGGGTATTGCGGTTGGAGCCTGTGCCCGACGCAGCTTCCGACAGCAGTGCCGTGCCGGAGCCAGTGCGTTCTTTTGACGATCTGCGCTGGCATTTGACCCGTGCGGCTCTGTCACAGCAAGATGTACGGCTGTGGGTGGGCGACAATGCCGACGCGCCGGGCCGCGAGGTGTTGCTCCCGTTGTCGCAAGTGGATGCCAGCCAAGCCGACGCGACCTTGTTCCGGCGCATTGGCATTGTGGCACCGTGGTCGGCCCCGGTGGTGGGTGAACTGTTGCCCGATGGTGCTGCGGCGCTGGCTGGACTGCGTTCTGGTGACCGTGTGCTGCAAGTCGATGGTCAGCCTGTGCCCGATGCCCAGCATTTGCGCACCCGTATCCGGACGGCGGTGGACGCTGGGGGCCACCCGCTAAGACAGCAATGGACGGTACAGCGTGGTGCCCAACGTTTGGTGTTGGTGGTGACACCACGTGCTGAACGCCAAGGTGAACAATGGACAGGCCGTGTGGGGGCGTACATTGGCACGCCACCAGCGATGGTCACGGTGTCGGAAGACCCGTTGGGGGCCATTTGGAAAGGCATGCAGCGTACGTGGGAAGTGTCGTGGTTATCGGTGCAGATGATGGCCAAGATGGTGGTGGGCGAAGCGTCGCTCAAGAACCTGAGCGGCCCGCTGACGATTGCCGACTATGCGGGCCAGTCGGCGCGGCTGGGTTTGACCTCGTACGTGTTGTTCGTGGCGCTTATCAGTGTCAGCCTGGGTGTGCTCAACCTGCTGCCATTGCCGGTGCTCGACGGTGGGCACCTGATGTATTATCTCTGGGAGTGGGCGACCGGCAAGCCGGTGTCGCCGGTCTGGATGGAACGCTTGCAGCGTGGTGGCACCGCAGCTTTGTTGGCTTTGATGTCGGTGGCCATTTTTAACGATATCGCCCGCTTGGTGGGTTGAGATTCCGTATTTCATGAAACAACATACATACCGTTTGCGTTCGGTGGCGTGGGGCGCAGTGCTGTCCACGTTGGTGGCGGCGTTGCCCGCTTGGGCGGTGGAGCCGTTTGCCGTGCGCGACATCCGGGTGGAAGGCTTGCAGCGGGTGGAGCCCGGCACCGTCTTTGCCTCGTTGCCATTCCGCGTGGGCGACACCTACAACGACGACAAGGGCAGCAACGCTATCCGCACCTTGTTTGGCTTGGGGCTGTTCTCTGACGTGCGTTTGCAGGTCGATGGCGATGTGCTGGTGGTGGTGGTGGAAGAGCGGCCTACGGTGGCCGATGTGAGCTTTTCGGGAATCAAAGAGTTTGATGCCGACATGCTCAAAAAGGCCCTGCGCGATGTGGGCTTGGCCGAGGGCCGTGCGTTCGACAAAGCATTGGCCGACCGCGCTGAGCAGGAGCTCAAACGCCAGTACCTCAGTCGCAGCCTGTATGCAGCGCAAGTGACCACCACCGTCACGCCGATTGAGCGCAACCGGGTCAACCTCAACTTCAGCGTGGCCGAAGGCGATGTGGCCAAGATCCAAGACATTCGCATTGTGGGCAACCAAGCCTTCAGCGAATCGACCTTGCGCGGGCTGTTTGATCTGGACACCGGCGGCTGGTTGAGTTGGTACACCAAGTCCGACCGCTATTCGCGGGCCAAACTCAACGCCGATTTGGAAACACTGCGGTCCTACTACTTGACGCGCGGTTATTTGGAATTTCGCATCGATTCGACCCAGGTGGCCATGTCGCCCGAAAAAGACGCGATGTCCATCACCATCAACCTTCACGAAGGTCAGCGTTATGTGGTGTCAGGGGTTAAGCTGGAAGGCGATTACCTGAGCAAGGAAGACGAGTTCAAGGCGTTGGTGGCCATCAAACCGGGTCAGGCCTACAACGCCGAACAAGTGGCCGACACCACCAAGGCGTTTACCGAGTATTTTGGCCGTTTTGGGTACGCCTTTGCACGCGTCGAGGCGTTGCCGGTGTTGGACCGCGACAACCGCACGGTCGAATTTGTGTTGCGTGCCGAACCGTCGCGCCGGGCTTATGTGCGTCGCATCAATGTGGCAGGCAACAACCGTACCCGCGATGAGGTGATCCGGCGCGAATTCCGTCAACTGGAGTCGGCGTGGTACGACAGCGACCGCATCCGACTTTCACGCGACCGCGTGGATCGCTTGGGCTTTTTCACCGAAGTGGCGATTGACACCGAGGAAGTGCCAGGTGCGCCCGACCAAGTGGATTTGAACCTGACGGTGGCCGAAAAACCGACCGGTAACCTGTCGCTGGGCGCGGGGTATTCGCAGTCGGAAAAATTGTCGCTGGTGGCGGGTATCCGACAGGAAAACGTGTTTGGTTCTGGCAATTATTTGGGACTGGACATCAACACGAGCCGGTACAACCGCCAACTGGTGCTCAGCACCACCGATCCGTATTTCACCCCCGATGGCATTGCGCGTACGCTGGATGTGTACTACCGCACCACGCGTCCACTCGATGCGCAGGAAGGCGATTACCGTCTGGTCACGCCGGGGGCCAGCATCCGTTTTGGTGTGCCGTTCACCGAAACCGATACGGTGTTTTTCGGTTTGGGCGTGGAACAAACCAAGATTGAGCCTGGTACCGGCATGCCATTGCGGTACCAAGACGAAATCACCGAATTTGGCGATTCCATGCTCTCGGTGCCGCTGACGGTGGGTTGGGCCCGCGATACCCGCGACAGCGCACTGGTGCCCACACAGGGCCGTTTGCAGCGCGTTAACGGTGAATGGGGCGCAGGGGGGGATACGCGCTACCTGAAAGCCAGCTACCAGTTTCAGCAGTACATTCCGTTGAACAAAAAGTTTACGCTGGCTTTTAACGCTGAGGCCGGTTGGGGCAAGGGCTTGGCGGGCAAACGTTTCCCGTTGTTCAAGAACTTCTATGGCGGTGGTTTGGGTTCGGTGCGCGGCTTTGAGCAGGGCACATTGGGTGAATCGTCTGCGTTGTTGGATGCCAATGGTGCGCCCACCAGCACAGTGTCGTATGTGGGGGGCTCGCGCAAGCTGGTGCTCAACACCGAGGTGATCGCACCTTTCCCGGGTGCAGGCAACGACCGCACTTTGCGCATGTTCGGTTTCTTTGACATTGGCAACGTCTATGCCGAAGGTGCTTCGCTCGATACTGCGCAGCTGCGTGCCTCCACGGGTTTGGGCATCAGCTGGATTTCACCGATTGGCCCGCTTAGAATCGCGTATGCCCGTCCGGTGCGTGAGCAGCCGGGCGACAAAACCCAAAGTGTTCAATTCCAGATCGGAACGAGTTTTTGATGAAACCGATTCAACGTATGTTTGCGCGTCAAATGGTTGCGGCCTTGGCGCTGGGTTGTGTTACCGCAGTGTCGGCGGCACAAGATTTCAAGATCGGTTTTGTCAACACCGACCGAATCTTCCGCGAGGCTTCGTTGGCCAAAACGGCGCAGAACAAGCTGGAGCAAGAGTTTTCCAAGCGTGAGCGCGAGGTGGAATCGTTGGCCAGCCAGCTCAAGGCAGCTTCTGAAAAGTTTGAAAAAGAAGCCCCCACGCTGTCGGAAAGCCAGCGCGCCAGCCGCCAGCGTCAACTGGTGGAGTTGGACCGCGATTTCCAACGCAAGCGTCGCGAGTTCCAAGAAGACCTCGGCCAACGCAAGAACGAGGAGTTGCAGCAGGTGCTGGAGCGTGCCAACCGCGTCATCAAGCAGGTGGCTGAGAGCGAAAAGTACGACTTGGTGATTCAGGAAGCGGTGTACATCAACCCCAAGCACGACATCACCAGCAAGGTCATCAGTGGCCTCAATGGTGCCAAGTGATGCCACAAGTGGGCCACCAAATCGGCGTGTGATGGTTATTACATTGCACGACATTTGCGCCGCCTTGGGCGGCGTTTTGCATGGCGATGGTGCTGTGCCGGTGGCCAA
>JBLIZX010000281.1:0-6662 GCA_048860285.1 Macromonas sp.
GCTCTGATCCTCACCTCGCGGTGGGGAGCCGTTAGCTCCTGCGCTGTCCTGTGCAGTCCGGACGTTCCTCCAGTGCGGCCTTTCGGCGCTTGCACCAGCGGCGGTCTGGCAGGCTTCACAGGGGGGATTATCACCGATGCGAAGAACCCGCCTGGCGCGGCCTCACACCTGCCCCGGCGGGTGGCGCACTTCGGGCGTGTCGGGCGTGCCCTGCAGCCCCAGCGCGTGGCGGCCCTGTGCCAAATGGAAACAGATGCGCCAGATGTGGTGGCCGGTGCGCTCCAGCCAGCGGTAGGTGTCGGTTTTGGCCAGCACCTGTGCCGCGTTTTGGGGCGACGCGGCGGTACCGTCCAGCAAGTCGTGGCGCACCTGGCGCGACAGGCCGGTCAGGCCCACGGCGTTGAGTTCGAGTTGCGCCAGGTGGGGCGCCAGCTGCTGCTCGCGCAGGCCGCGCTGGGCCAGCTCCAGAATCTGGCGGCTGTCTTGCAGCGCCCACTGGTAGGCGGGTTCGGTCAGGTCGATCTGGGCGTGGCTCAAGTCCTCCAGCCGGGTGCGAAAGCGCAGCAGGTGGTCGATGGCGTGCATCTGTGCCATGCGCTGGTTGGCGCTGGCGCGGTCGCCGGCGGGCAGCTCGATGCGGCTGACGAAGCCGTAGGCCTCGTGCAGCGCCTGCGCCAGCTGGTGCAGCTGCTGCTGGCGCTCGGTGGCCGCAGTGCCCGACAACATGCCGCCGTACAGCGCCAGCAGCTCGGCAGTGCTGTGCTCCAGCGCGCGCTGCGTGGCCTCCAGCGCCACGGCGGGGATGGAGAGCATGGAAGCGTCCAGGCGCTGGGTCAGCGTCGGGGCGGCGTTTTCGGGCAGGATGCGCTCCACCAGCGCGGCAAACTGCGGCACAAACGGCAGGAACAGCACCACCCCCACCGCAATGAACAGGGTGTGGAACATGGCCAGGCTGGTGGCACCGGCGTCCAGCCCGGCGTGCAGCATCAGCCAGTTGATGACCCAGAAGAACGCCGGCAGCAGTGCAATGGCCAGCACCCCGGCCACCGCGTTGAACAGGATGTAGGCCAGCGCGGTGCGCTTGGCGTACAGCGTGCCGCCTATGGTGACCAGCGCGCCGGTGAGCGTGGTGCCAATGGCCGCGCCCACCACCAGCGCGGCGGCCTGGTCAAAATTGATGGTCTGGGTGTGCAGCGCCGTCAGCGTGGTGGCAATGGCGGCGGTGGAGGACTGCAGAATGGCCGTCAGCGCCAGCCCGATCAGCATGGTGGTGATGCTGGCAGCGTAACCCCCCGTGGGCAACGTGGCCAGGTTGAACACCGACGCCAGCCCGCGCATGCCGTCCTGCAGCGTGTTGAGGCCAACGAACATCAGGCCAAAGCCGGCCATGGCCAGGCCCAAGTCCTGCGCGCGGCCCTTGCCCATGAGCTTGAGCATGGCGCCGCAGCCCACCAGCGGCAGCGTGTAGAAGCCCAGGTTTACCTTCAGGCCCAGCCCAGCCACGATCCAGCCGGTGGCGGTGTTGCCCAGGCTGGCCCCGATCAGCACCCCGATGGCCTGCGAGAACGTGATCAACCCCGCGCTGACAAAACCAATCATTGTGACCGTGGTGGCGCTGGACGACTGCACCAGCATCGTGGCCAGCGCCCCCGACGTGAACGCCTTGCCCGGCGTGCCGGTAAAGCGCGAGAGCGCCTGCTTCATGGCCGGGCCACCAAAGGCCACCAGCCCTTCGGACAGCAACATCATGCCAATAAGGAACAGCCCCAGCCCACCCACAAACGGAAAAAGAATCTCTTGCATGGGGCCGCATCATGCCAGCACATAAACATATACCGTTTTTGGCGAGAGTCATGCGCCACAATTCAGCCTTTGTACTCGCCTTTTGCTGACGGAGCCACCACCATGAAAGCCAACAACATTCTGGACACCATAGGCCGCACCCCGCACGTGCGCATGAACCGCCTGTTTGCCCAGCACACCGGCGCAGAAGTCTGGATCAAATCGGAACGCGGCAACCCCGGCGGCTCCATCAAAGACCGCATTGCACTGGGAATGGTGGAAGACGCAGAACGCAGCGGCGCGTTGCCAGCGGGCGGCACCATCATCGAACCCACCTCGGGCAACACCGGCATCGGGCTGGCGATGGTGGCCGCCGTCAAAGGCTACCGCCTGATTTTGGTCATGCCCGACAGCATGAGCGTGGAACGCCGCCGCCTGATGCTGGCCTACGGCGCACAATTTGACCTGACCCCGCGCGAAAAAGGCATGAAAGGTGCGATTGAGCGCGCCCAAGAACTGGCGGCCCAAACCCCCGGCGCGTGGATTCCACAACAGTTTGAAAACCCGTCTAACCTCGAAGCCCACGTGCGCACCACGGCGCAAGAGATTCTGGCCGACTTCCCCGAAGGGCTGGACGTGCTCATCACTGGCGTGGGCACGGGTGGCCACCTCAGTGGCGTGGCGCGTGTGCTCAAAGCGGCTTGGCCACAACTCAAAGTGTTTGCGGTAGAACCAGCGGCATCGCCCGTGATTTCAGGCGGCAAAGCGGCACCCCACCCCATTCAGGGCATTGGTGCGGGGTTTGTACCCCAGAACCTCGATACCAGCTTGCTGGACGGTGTCATCACCGTGGAGGCCGAGGACGCACGCGAATATGGCCGCCGCAGCGCACGCGAAGAAGGCCTGCTGGTGGGCATCTCGTCGGGCGCGACACTGGCCGCTATCGCACAAAAACTGCCCGAACTGCCCGCTGGCAGCCGCGTACTGGGCTTCAACTACGACACCGGCGAGCGTTACCTCTCGGTCGAAGGCTACCTGCCCGCCTGATACGGCACCCCTTGGCCGCGCCGGTGCAGCGGGGCCGCGTATCATCGGCGGCCTCATTGCTTGATTGCCACGAGCCTGCCGCCATGATCCGAATTGCCGAACTCAAACTGCCCCTGTCCGCCCTGCCGGTGGAAGAACGCCGCGCCGCCGACGCACCCACCGAAACCGAAGCCGACCGCGCCCCAGCCCCCCACCCGGTGGCCGAGTTGCGCACGCTGGCCGCGCAAGCGTTGGGCGTAGCCGAAGACGCGGTGGCCGACCTGCATGTGTTCAAACGCAGTTTTGACGCGCGCAAGGCCGAATTGCGCGCCGTCTTCATCTGCGACGTGACGCTGACCGACCCCGCCCAAGAAGCCGAACTGCTGGCGCGTCACGCCAAGAACCCCCACATCCAGCGCACGCCCAACATGGCGTGGCGCGCCCCCGCTCACGCCCCAGCCGATTGGCCCGCCGACGCTGCCGCGCGCCCTGTGGTGGTGGGGTTTGGCCCGTGCGGCATCTTTGCGGCACTGGCACTGGCACAGATGGGCCTCCAGCCCATCGTGTTGGAACGGGGCCAGCCCGTGCGCCAACGCACCAAGGACACTTGGGGCCTGTGGCGCAAAAAAGTGCTGACCCCCGAAAGCAACGTGCAGTTTGGCGAAGGGGGCGCGGGCTTGTTCTCCGATGGCAAGCTCTACAGCCAAATCAAAGACCCACGTTTTCTGGGCCGCAAAGTGATGGAAGAATTTGTGGCCGCCGGTGCACCGCCCGAAATTTTGTACATGGCGCACCCCCACATCGGCACCTTCAAGTTGGTGAAGGTGGTGGAGGCTTTGCGCGAGCGTATCACCGAACTGGGCGGCGAGATCCGTTTTCAACAACGGGTGACCGGGGTGCTGCTGGAACCCGACACCCAAGGCAACGCGCCAGAACACTTTGCCGCGCAACGCCTGCGTGGGTTGCGCGTGCAAGACCTGGCCAGCGGCCAGCCCTACGAACTGCCCGCCCGCCACGTGGTGCTGGCGTTGGGCCACAGCTCGCGCGACACCTTTGCCATGCTGCACGATGCGGGCGTGTACCTGGAGGCCAAGCCGTTCTCCATCGGCGTGCGCATTGAACACCCGCAAAGCGTGATCGACCAAGCGCTGTGGGGCCGCCACGCGGGCCACCCCTTGCTGGGCGCAGCCGCCTACAAACTGGTGCACCACGCCAACAACGGGCGCGCCGTGTACAGTTTTTGCATGTGCCCCGGCGGCACGGTGGTGGCCGCCACCAGCGAGCCAGGCCGCGTCGTCACCAACGGCATGAGCCAATACTCCCGTGCCGAACGCAACGCCAACGCGGGCATGGTGGTCGGCATCGACCCGCCGGACTACCCGCAAGACGTGGCCGCGTGGCAAGCCGCCTTTGGCGAAACGGATGGCCCCCGCTACGCACACGAAGCGCAACAACTGCAAGCGCAAGGCCGTACCCACCCACTGGCGGGCGTGGTGTTCCAGCGCCAGCTCGAAAGCCTGGCCTACCAAGCCGGCGGTTGCGACTACCAAGCCCCCGGCCAACTGGTGGGCGACTTTCTGGCACAGCGGGCCTCCACCCAATGGGGTACGGTGCAACCGTCGTACAAACCCGGCGTGAAACTGGGCGATCTGGCCCAAGTGCTGCCCGACTACGCCGTACAGGCCATGCGCGAAGCCCTGCCCGCCTTTGGCCGCAAAATCAAAGGCTACGACATGGCCGATGCGGTGATGACCGGCGTGGAAACCCGCACCTCGTCGCCACTGCGCATCACACGCGGCGCGGACTTTCAGAGCCTCAACGTGCGCGGCCTCTACCCGGCGGGCGAAGGCGCGGGCTACGCCGGAGGCATCCTGTCGGCGGGGGTGGATGGCATCAAAGTGGCCGAAGCGGTGGCGGTACAGGCGGTGGCCTGACACCCACGCGCAACAAACGGATACACACAAGCCCGGCCTCGTCGGGCATGATGCAGGCTTGAGTTGCACAGATTGAAAGCAGACATGTCGCACACGTCGAACACGCCCCCCGCTACCCCGGTTTCTTCAGCCCATTCTCGCCGGATTGGCCAACCACTGGGCACCACGCTGCTGGTGCTGATCACAGCCTCGCTCGGGCTGGGCTGTGCGCACGCGCAGCAGGAAACCGCCCGCGTCGTCAGCAGCACGCCGGTGATGCAGCAGGTGGCGGTGCCGCGCCAAGTGTGCCAAGAGGAAATCGTGACCACGCCGGGACAAAAATCCGGCGCGGGTGCGCTGATGGGAGGCATCGCCGGGGGGGCCGTGGGCAACGCCATTGGCGGCGGCAATGGCCGCGCGGCGGCCACGGTGTTGGGGCTGTTTGGTGGGGCCATTCTGGGCGACAAGATAGAAGGCAGCCCCGCACCTGAAAGCAAGTTGGTGCAGCACTGCGGCACGCAGACGTTTTACGAGACCCGCACCGTAGGTTACCACGTGGTGTACGAGTACGCGGGCAAGCAGTACAGCGTGCAAATGCCCCACGACCCCGGCCAATTCATTCAGTTGCAAATTACGCCGCTGACTTCTGGCGCAGCGCCAACCAGCGGCTCCTACACCACGCCCGCACCGCGCTACCAGCCTGAATCACGCTGGCGTTGATGCGCCCGGCTCTGGGTTACAGCCGCTGCAACGCGGCAATGCGGTCTTCCATCGACGGGTGGGTCGAGAACAGCTGCCCCAAGCCGCCAGCAATGCCCATGGCGGCCATGCTCTTGGGCAAGGCACCGGGTTCCAGTCCACCCAAACGGGCCAACGCGTTGATCATGGGCTGCTTGCGGCCCATCAGTTGCGCGGCACCGGCATCGGCCCGGAACTCGCGCTGGCGGCTGAACCATGCCACAATGATGCCCGCCAGAAAGCCCAGCAAAATGTCCATGACGATGGTGGTGACCATGTAACCGATGCCGGGGCCACTGTTTTCTTCATCGCCCTTGCGCAAAAAGCTGTCCACCGCATAACCCACCACACGGCTGAGAAACACCACAAACGTGTTCATCACGCCTTGGATCAAAGTCATGGTCACCATGTCGCCATTGGCCACGTGGGCCACTTCGTGCCCGATGACGGCTTCCACCTCTTCACGGCTCATGTTGTAGAGCAAACCGGTGGATACTGCCACCAACGCCGAGTTCTTGAACGCGCCAGTGGCAAAAGCGTTGGGTTCGCCTTCGTAAATGGCCACTTCGGGCATACCTATGCCCGCCTTGTCGGCAAAACGGCGCACAGTGTCCACAATCCAAGCCTCATCGGCGTTGGCGGGCTGCTCAATCACGTGCGCACCGGTGCTCCACTTGGCCATCTGCTTGCTCATCAGCAGCGAGATGGTGGCCCCGCCAAAACCCATGAGGAGCGAGAAACCCATCAGTGCGCCCAGGTTGAGGCCATTGGCCTCCAAAAAACGGTTGACCCCCAGCAAGCTGGCGGTGATGCTCAACACCAACATCACAGCCAAGTTGGTAACAACGAAAAGTGCAATGCGTTTCATAGTGCGCGTTTCTCCAAATGCAGGGCTTGAGTCAGACCAATCCGTACCAGCAAGGTTCCTGCCAGCAACAGCGATCATGCCGAACTTCAGATAATACTTGGGGTGCGGCACGGGTGCTTTCAAGCATGGCCTGAAAGTACCTCAGGCTGTGGATGCGACACGCAAGGGCCGGAACACCTGAGCATCGGCGTAGAAAGTGGGATCGGCGTTGGCTGGCCACCAACCCGGCACGCCCAGCACGGGCAAGGGGGTAAAGGGCTTGCGTGCGAGCCAGTCCGGGGCCAGTTGCTGCGCCAACCAAGCGTCCCAAGGGTGGATGGTCGCGTCTGGTGGTG
>JBLIZX010000282.1:0-7593 GCA_048860285.1 Macromonas sp.
TCGTGGCCCGGTGGCTGCGGCCACCAGCGCCACCGCGAGGGCGGCAGGTGGCCCAAGTAGCGTTGGCACAGCCCCTGCAAAAACCGCTGCGCTTGCGCCACGTTCACCGCTTCCGCTACCGAGAACCACAATTGGTACGCATCGCCCCCCGAGACGGCAATGCCCGGCGCGGGCAGCAGCAGTTCGTCTTGTACGCATTGCCACACGCGGCCCAGGCTGTCCCAGTCGGCGGGCTGCACCAGTTCCAGCACCAGGGCGCGCGTCTGGCCGTGGGTATCCAGCAAGCCAGCGGCGGCGTGCCGGTGGTAGAGGCGTTGTTGTTCGGTTTCCAGGCGAGGGCAGGACATAAAAGCGGTGTGTCTCAAGGGTGGGCAAGCCGTTGGGCGTTGTCGGCCACGCGTGCGGCCAGCAGCTTTTGCGTGGCCAACCGGATGGGGTGTGGCTGGGCGTAGGCCGAGAACGAAGTGGCCACGCTGAGCTGTCTGTCGAGCACTTGTGCCGCCCAGTGTGTGCGCAGTCCGCCTTGTTCGGCCAGTTTGAGCATGTGGTGGCGTGCGATGTGTTGTCCCTCGCCACACACATCCATTTGGTGCCACCCGCCCGGGCCTTCGCAGAAAGTGAGGTCGTAGGCAGGGGCCAGCGTCCAGCGGCGTTCGCGGGTCAGCAAAAAAGAAAAGTTCTTGGGATGGTCGTCGCGGTTGTGGAACAGCACGTTGAATACCGCGCGTTCGTAGGCTTTTTGCACCTCGCGCTCATCTTGCGTCAGAAAGCGTGTGGCGCGCAGGAACGTGGTGTAGTCCACCGCACCCGGCAGGCGGAAATTGGCGTGCAGCAGACCAGACAAGGTATGTACCGGCACGCGCTGCCCGTTGCACACATCAAAACGTTGGATGCCAAATCCGGCCAGTTGATCGTCCAAATCAAAGTGGCGTGTGGCAGGCACACTCAAGCCACAGGCTCTGGCCAGCTCTGCGTACAGCGTTTCAATGGTACAGGCTTCCTTGTGTTCGTTGGCCGCTTGGAACTTCACCAGCCAAGGTTGGCTGCCTGCAAACGGGTGGGTACTCATGTGCCCACTGTCTGGGGCGTAATGCACCAGCACTTTGGGGCGTGCCCCGTGGGGGGAGCCGCCTATCAGGGCCAGTTGCCTGAGCATGTCGCTGTCGGCACCACCAACGATGGCGTGTGCCTGCTGTGCCAGCGTCAGCAATGTGGTGTCTTGGTGGGGAAGATCGGCTGGGGTGGCTGGCTCGAACGTCAAAGCCCCCAATGCCCGTTGCCCGATGAAAGCCAGCCGATCCAGCACCGACAGGCGGTGCGGTTCCAGTCCGTTCTGGCGGAACACCCTGTCCATCAACAGCAGGCCCCAACCATCGGGCAAGGCATCGGACACCAGACCGGGTAGGCCCATTTGGTGGTCTGGAAACTGGCCATACGCCGTTGCTTGCAGTTTGAGGTGGCGTGGCGACAGTTCCACCCCTTGCTCCAAGGCTTGCGGGGTGTATTCGAACAGCAGTTGGCGGCCATTGTCGGCCAGTGTGGCCAAGTGCCACCGTTCTCCCCAACCTTCGTAAAAGATGGCCATTTTTTTCATGGCGCAGCCGCCTTGCGCACCCGTTGCCTAGGGGCGGTGCTTGCTTGTTCCATTTGTGCAATGCTGTGCAGGTTCAACTGGAACAAGGGTTCGAGTTGATCGGCCAGACCGAGTGCCAGCGCGACGCGTACCAGCGACTGCAATGTGCCGTGGCCGGTGTTTTCCAGTGCGATGACGGTGCCACGCGATACCCCGGCGCGCGCAGCCACTTCGGCTTGTTGTAGTCCTAGGGTGAGCCGGGCAGTTTTAAGCCGTGCGGCCAGCTCACTGCAAATTTCTTGGGGGGTGGCAAAAACAAAGTCCAGCATTTTGACCTTAATCGCACAGAACTTACTTTTAAGGTCAGAATTCTAGTCCTTAACTTAATCCAGTGGTGGCACCGTCTTGGGGTTGCCGTCGTCGTCAATGGCCACGTAGGTGACGGTGGCTTCGGTGACTTT
The DNA here is from genome assembly GCA_048860285.1 of Macromonas sp. Lineage (GTDB taxonomy): Bacteria > Pseudomonadota > Gammaproteobacteria > Burkholderiales > Burkholderiaceae_C > Macromonas_A. The sequence continues at coordinate 2,035 of JBLIZX010000282.1, forward strand.
GATGTAGCGCCCCTGCTTGTGCAGGCGTTCGGCCAGCACTTCCACGTCCACGGTGATGGAGGTGTGGCCCACGTGGGTGATGCAGGCGTAAAAACTCAGCAGGTCGCCCACCTTGACGGGCTGCTTGAACACAAACTGGCGCACCGCCACGGTGGCCACACGGCCATCGGCGTGGCGCACGGGCAGGATGGAGCCAGCCACGTCCACTTGCGCCATCACCCAGCCGCCAAAGATGTCGCCGTAGGCGTTGCAGTCGGCGGGCATGGGCACCACCTTGAGCACGAGTTCCTTGTCGGTGGGGGGCAGGGTGAGCGCGGGCACAATTGGGGAGTTGGCAGGTGTCGTCATCTTCAAATTATCCTCCCGTATGCGTTCTTTGGCTGCTTCTCGTCTTCCTCCGGCTGATCCGTCCAGCGGGCCGCGTTCCGATGGGGCCACGCTGCGCCGTTTGCTGCCGTACTTGTGGCAATACCGCTGGCGTGTGGGGCTGGCGCTGGCGTTCATGGCTGGGGCCAAGTTGGCCAACATTGGGGTGCCGCTGTTGCTTAAGGAGCTGGTGGACGCGCTCACACCCGCCAAGGGCCAGCCCATGATTCCGGGTTTGCCCCCCGGTGCTGAAGCGTTGCTGGTGGTGCCTGTGGGGTTGTTGCTGGCCTATGGTGGTTTGCGCTTTTGCACCAGCTTGTTCACCGAGTTGCGCGAGCTGATTTTTGCCAAGGCCACCGAAGGGGCCACGCGCCAGATTGCGTTGCAGGTGTTTGGCCATTTGCATGGCCTGAGCCTGCGCTTCCACCTGGAGCGCCAAACCGGCGGCATGACGCGCGACATTGAGCGCGGCACGCGCGGCGTGCAGTCGCTCATTTCGTACTCGCTGTACGGCATCTTGCCCACGGTGCTGGAGGTGGGGCTGGTGCTGGCGCTGCTGGGCACCAAGTTCGAGCTGTGGTACGTGTGGGTCACGCTGGCGGCGCTGGTGGGGTATGTGACCTTCACGGTCAAGGTGACGAACTGGCGCACGCAGTTCCGCCGCCAGATGAACGAGCTGGAATCGGCCACGCAAAGCCGGGCGGTGGATTCGCTGTTGAATTACGAGACGGTCAAATACTTCAACAACGAGGCCTTTGAGGCCCGTCGCTACAACGACAGTTTGGAGCGCCTGCGCGTGGCCCGCCTCAAGAGCCAGAGCACGTTGTCGATGCTCAATGCGGGGCAGCAACTCATCATTGCCACCGCGCTGGTGGCCATGCTGTGGCGCGCTACCGCTGGCGTGGCCAGTGGGGCCATGACGCTGGGCGATTTGGTGATGATCAACGCCTTCATGATCCAGCTCTACATTCCGCTCAATTTTTTGGGCGTGCTGTACCGCGAGATCAAGCAAAGCCTGACCGACCTGGACAAGATGTTCACCTTGCTGGACAAAGAACGCGAAATTGCCGACACACCCGGTGCCACCGCGTTGCAACTGGCCAGTCCGCCCGAGGTGCGTTTTGAAGATGTGCGCTTTGCCTACGAGGCCGACCGTGAAATTTTGCACGGCATCAGCTTTACCGTGCCCGCTGGGCAAACGGTGGCGGTGGTGGGGCCGTCGGGGTCGGGCAAATCGACGCTGGCGCGGCTGTTGTACCGCTTTTACGATGTGGGCGAGGGCCGCATCACTGTGGCGGGGCACGACCTGCGTGCCGTGACGCAAGACAGCCTGCGCCGCAGCATAGGTATCGTGCCGCAAGACACGGTGCTGTTCAACGACACCATAGGCTACAACATCCGCTATGGCCGCCCCGATGCCACCCAGGCCGAGACCGAGCAGGCCGCTCAGGCGGCGCACATCCACGCCTTCATCCAGCAATTGCCCAAGGGTTACGACACGGTGGTGGGTGAGCGTGGCCTCAAACTCTCGGGCGGCGAAAAGCAGCGCGTGGCGATTGCGCGCACTTTGCTCAAAAACCCGCCGATCTTGATTTTTGACGAAGCCACCTCGGCGCTGGACTCGGCCAATGAACGCGCCATCCAAGCCGAACTCAAGAGCGCGGCGCGCAACAAGACCACGTTGGTGATTGCCCACCGCCTCTCGACCGTGGTGGACGCGCACGAAATCATCGTGCTGGAGCATGGGTACATTGTGGAGCGCGGCACCCACACGGATTTGCTGGCGCGCGGCGGGCGCTATGCACAAATGTGGGCGTTGCAACAAAGCGGCACATCGGCTATTTCTGATACTGGTCAGAGTACGTAGCCCTGGTTTTTTTACCTATGATTTGGCCCAACCCACCGACAGTGGGTTGTTTTTTGGCTTTCCATTTCGTAATAATTGATAAAAATATATGATACTTTCACAAGTATCAAGGAGGCGCGCAGCATGAATTTTCACCATTTTTTGGCTCAACACTCTATGGCCGCCAAGTTGCGTTTGCTCGCAGCAGTCAGTACGGTGTTGTTGGTGCTGACATCGGCTTACCTGTTGTGGGCCGACTACCAGCTCCGCCAACGTGGGCACGAAACCACGGTGCAACACACGGTGGAGACCCTCCATTCGCTGTTGGATTGGGTGCATGAGTCGGAAAAAAAAGGGGTATACACCCGTGCCCAAGCGCAGCAATTGGCGTTGCAAATGGTGAAAAAAGCCCGCTACAGTGGCAATGAATACTTTTGGTTGCAAGACGTGAATGCCCGGGTGGTGATGCACCCGATCAAACCCGAACTGGATGGCCAAGATGGTTCTTCCATCAAAGACCCCGATGGGCAGGCCTTGTTTGTGGTGTTTGGCCAAGTGGCACGCCAGCAAGGCGCGGGGTTGGTGCAGTACCAGTGGCCCAAACCGGGTTCAGCCGAGCCTGAACCCAAAATTTCTTACGTCAAACTGTTTGAGCCTTGGGGGTGGGTGATTGGTTCTGGCGTGTATGCCGACGACATCCGCGACGAGTTCATGGACAGTGCCATGTCCACGTTGTTGATTGTGGCGGTGGTGTTGGCCATCAATTTGGCGTTGTCGCAAACCGTGAGCCGTTCGATTGTGAGTGGCTTGCAAAAAGCCATGCAAGTGGCACACGCCATTTCACAACGCGATTTGACCCAACAAATCACCGTCAAAGGCAAGGACGAAATCAGTGAGTTGTTGGCCGCCATGAAAACCATGTCGGGCGACTTGCAGGGCACCTTGACCACAGTGCGCGATGCCGCCGAGCAACTGGCCCGAACCAGCAACGAGATTGCCCAAGGCAACGTGGATTTGAGTGCCCGCACAGAACAAACTGCGGCCAATTTGGAGGAAACCGCCGCCAGTATGGAGCAAATTACCAGTTCGGTGCAATCCAACCTCGGGGTGGCCCAGCAAGCGGCCAGCAGTTCCTCCCACGCCAGCCAAGTGGCTACCGAGGCCGGTGCGTCGGTGGGGCGTGTGGTGGCCACGATGGACGGTATCACTGCGGCCTCGCGCCGCATCAGCGACATCATTGCGGTGATTGACGGCATTGCGTTCCAGACCAACATTCTGGCCCTCAACGCGGCGGTAGAAGCGGCCCGTGCCGGTGAGCAAGGGCGCGGGTTTGCCGTGGTGGCCACCGAAGTGCGCACGCTGGCCCAGCGTTCGGCCCAAGCGGCGCAAGAGATCAAGGTGTTGATTGAGTCCTCGGCGCAACAAGTGGAAGTGGGGGCCCAAGAGGTTCACCAAGCCCGCAACACGATGGACCGTGTGGTGCGGTCGGTGCAAGAGGTCAGTGCGCTCATTGGCGAGATCAGCAGCTCGGTGGACGAGCAAAGCAGTGGCATTGTGCAGATCAACGCCGCTATGGCCAACTTGGATCAAATGACGCAGCAAAACGCAGCCTTGGTGGAAGAATCGGGTGCCGCGGCCAGTTCTTTGCGCGAGCAAGCGTTTGTACTCAAAGACAGCGTGAATCGCTTCAAGCTGGCATGATCTGAGGCCATTCAGCCCACGATTTTGGTTGTGATTCAAAAAAACACAAGGACACTCTCAATGCAATTCGGTTCTTTGACGGTCAGCAAACGCCTCTATGTCGGGTTTGGCTTGATTTTGGCCATCTTGGTGATGGTCACGGCGGTAGGGATGGTCAAGGTCAGTGCCATCAATGCCGCATTGCAGGCCAACAGTGCCGAGCACGCTTCCATTCAGCGTTACGCCATCAATTTTCGCGGTTCGGCGCACGACCGCGCCATTGCCGTGCGCGATGTGGCGCTGAGCACCTCGGCCAGTGAGCGCGCGCGTGAGGTGGCCGCTATCGACCAGTTGGCGCGTTTTTACACCGAATCCGCCGGCCCGCTGGAAAAGCTGATCCAAACCTCGCCCGACGCGGCGGAACTGCGCACCCTCTACGGTGCCATTCAGGCCATTGAAGCCAAGGCCGTGGCCTCGACGCGCCAAGTGATTGCGCTGGCCGAGGCGGGCGACAACCTAGGCGCGCAGGCGTTGTTGTGGAGCGAAGCCAAGCTGCAGTACGTGGCGTGGCTGACCGCCATCAACAAGCTGATTGATTTTGAAGAATCGCGCCTGCAAGCCAAAAACAGCGAAGCGATGGGGCTGGCGGGCAGTTTTGTGTACGTGATGTTGGGCGCGTTGGCGTTGGCGCTGGCATTGGGGGCGGCGCTGGCGTGGGCCATTCCGCGCAGCATTGTGCGCCAGTTGGGTGCCGAACCGGCTGAACTGGGTGCCGTAGCCCAGCACGTGGCAGCGGGCAACCTCAGCCCCGTGCCAGGTGTGGCCACAGCACCGGCGGGCAGCGTGTTGGCATCGTTGGGCACCATGCAGGCCAGTTTGGCCAATGTGGTGGGGCAGGTGCGCCACGCTTCCGATGCGATTGCCAGCGGCAGTGCCGAAATTGCCAGCGGCAACGCCAATTTGTCGGCGCGCACCGAGCAGCAAGCCAGCAGCTTGCAGGAAACCTCGGCCTCAATGACCGAGATGAATGACCGCCTGCAAGGCAACGCTGAAACCGCGCGTCAGGCCACGCAATTGGCCACCTCGGCCAGTACCGCCGCCACCAAAGGCGGCGAAGTGGTGGGCCAAGTGGTGGCAACGATGGACGACATCTCCGAGAGCTCACGCAAAATCAGCGATATCATTGGCGTGATCGACGGCATTGCGTTCCAGACCAACATCTTGGCACTCAATGCCGCCGTGGAAGCCGCCCGCGCGGGGGAACAGGGGCGCGGTTTTGCTGTGGTGGCCGGTGAAGTGCGCACGCTGGCTCAGCGCAGCGCCGAAGCCGCCAAGCAGATCAAAGACCTGATTGGTGCCAGCGTGGACAAAGTGGAGGCTGGTGCACGCTTGGTCAACGAAGCCGGGGGGGCCATGGACGAAATTGTGAACCAAGTGCGTCGCGTGTCCGATCTCATCAGCGAAATCAGTGCCTCGACCTTGGAGCAAACCGCAGGCATTGGCATGGTCAGCAACGCTGTGGCACAGCTCGACAGCACCACACAGCAAAACGCCGCCTTGGTGGAAGAAAGTGCCGCTGCCGCCGCCAGCTTGGAGCAGCAAGCCAAGCGCCTCAGCGACGTGGTTAGGGTCTTTCGCTTGGAGGCTTGAGCGGTGCGAAAATCCAC
>JBLIZX010000283.1:0-2373 GCA_048860285.1 Macromonas sp.
GCCGAGTTCATTGCCCCCAACCGCAGGGTGGTCAATCTGGCCCGCATCGGGCTGCTGTTTGCCGACCTCGACACCTACCGCCAAGACTGGGCCGTGGGACGCAGCCCCGAGCGGCTGGCCCAGACGGTGCTGTACTTTTGCGGCGAGGAAGGCATCCCGGCCCCGTCGCTGCTGGTGTTCTCGGGGCGAGGCATACAGGCCAAGTGGTTGCTCGACGGCACTCTGCCGCGCAAAGCCTTGCCCCGCTGGAACGCTTGCCAACGCTACTTGGTGGAGCGGCTGGCGTTTCTGGGTGCCGACCCGGCCGCAAAAGACGCGTCGCGCGTGTTGAGGCTGGTCGATACAGTCAACACCAAGAGCGGCGAGGTGTGCCGCGTGGTGCATGTTGAACCCGGCCCGGACGGCCAGCCGATCCGCTACAAGTTCGACTATCTGGCCGAATTCCTCCTCCCTGTGGCGCGATGGGACTTGGAAGCGGCTCAGAAGGCCCGCCAAGCGCGCCAAAACCTGAAGTTGGTGCAGGGGTACCAGCAAGGCAACCTGAAGGCTTTAAACGGCCGCCAGCTGGCCTGGGACCGTTTGGAGGACTTGCGCCTGCTGGCCCAGTTGCGTGGCGGTGTGGGCGAAGGCGAACGCATGCTGCACCTGTTCTGGCGCCTGAACTTCCTGCTGCTGTCGGGCGCGACCCATTCCTCGCTCATGTACCAAGAGGCTGCGGTGCTGGCACGCGAGCTGGATCCAAACTGGAACTGCCGCAGCCGCGAGCTCATGACCCTGTACGCCAAGGCCAAGGCCTACGAGGCGGGCGAGAAGGTCGAGTTCAACGGCAAGCAGTTTGCGCCGCTCTACACCCCGCGCAACGCGACGCTGATATCGCTGTTTGGCATCACCGACGAGGAGCAGTCTCTGCTGGGCACCATCATCTCGAAGGACATGGCGGCGGAGCGGCACAGCGAGCGTCAGAAAGCCCGCAGGCGTGCGGCAGGTGACATTGATCGTCAGACCTATCTTTTCGCAGCCGAAACCAAGAAAGCGCAGGCGTTGGCGCTCAAGGCTCAAGGGCTAAGTGTCCGTGATATCGCGGCCCAGTTGGGCATCAGCAAGAGTGCTGTTGGCCGCCACGTGGCGAACTTTCCGTCGAGCGTTTGAGTCCTTGTTTTGCAAAGTGTCCCAAGTGTGTGCGTATTACTAATGGCGTAGCCTACGCTCCGGCGAAGCCGGTTTCTTGTGCTGCTGCTGTTTCGCGATAGCACGATGTTGGTGGAGCGTCTTGACGCTGCGGCCCGTGACCGTAAACAAGATCAAACTTAATCGAAAAGCCCATGCTTACCCTCCTTCGATTTGCGAAGCAAATTGCAAGGAGGCACCGAAGCGCAGCGGAGGTCAGAGCGAGGTGTGTCCGGAGTGTGTTGATGGTGTTGTCTTTGGTTGGGGTTGTAAGCCGGAACCGCCGAAATTTCTGTCATTCCAGTTCCAGCCCTGCCACGAGCGCATCCAGGTCGATCATCTTGCCGTTGCCCTGGAGGGGGTAAAGTACGTTAAGCCTTGGGAAGCGGGCGCAATGGCCTGAACGGGCCGATGGTTCGGCATCTACGCCCAGCAAGATGAGGTAGTGACCACATAGCTGCAAAAAGCGCCATCTGTTCGATCAATATTCTGGGGCGGTTTCAAAGATAGGGGTCGTCTCAGAATTCGGAAAAAATCGTACGCTAAGCCGATAGGATTAGCCGTAGGGCCCTGAACTTGGGGCAAACCCAACAGTCGTGTCACCAGCCGCCATCTGGCGGCGGTATTCTTCTTTAAAGTACAATTTACAGAAAAACAGAAAAGGTGAAAAAACATGATTTTTGGTGTCCTGAACCAGAAGGGCGGTGTCGGCAAGACCACGCTCAGCGTCAACCTGGCCGCTTGCCTGGCACGCACTGGGGCGCGCGTGCTGCTGATCGACGCAGACCCCCAGGGCAGCGCATTGGACTGGGCTGCTGCACGCCAGGCCGCGCCGCTGTTTTCCGTCGTGGGCTTTCCGCGTCCGACCATCCACAAGGAAATTGCCCAGATCGGCCAGGGCTACGACCACATCATCATTGACGGCCCGCCGCGCGTGACCGACCTGGCGCGGTCGGCCATCATGGCCAGCGACATGGTGGTGATCCCCGTCCAGCCGTCGCCCTACGACATCTGGGCCGCCGAGGAGGTTGTGAAGCTGATCGATGAGGCCCGTGTCTACAAGGACAGCATCAAGGCTGTTTTTGTCGTGAACCGAAAAATCACGAACACGGCCATTGGGCGTGATGTGCGCGATGCCCTAGCCGCGTACCCGGTGCATGTGCTGCAGGCCAGCGTGGCGCAGCGGGTCGTCTTTGCCGAGGCCGC
>JBLIZX010000284.1:0-4251 GCA_048860285.1 Macromonas sp.
CAGCTTGCCGGTGTTCAGCCGCCAGTGGGGTGTGGTCAACGGTCAGCACAAGCCGTTCGACCAGATCGTGACCGAGGTGCCTATTGGCTCTGGGCCGTACCGGGTGGGGCGGGTGGATTTTGGCCGCGACATCACCTACGAGCGCGACCGCCAATGGTGGGCACAAGACGTGAACGTGCGCCGGGGTCAGTACAACTTTGACCGCGTCACGTTCAAAATCTACCAAGACAATACCGCGCAACTGGAAGCCTTCAAGGCCGGGGAGTTCGATTTCATCCAGGCCTTCATTGCCCGCGAGTGGGCCCGCGCCTACACCGGCAAGCCGTTCGAGCGTGGCGAGCTGGTCAAGGAGGAACTCAAGCACGGCAACGCGGGGGATTTCCAGGGGTTCTTGTTCAACACCCGCTTGCCCAAATTCCAGGATGTGCGCGTGCGCGAGGCCTTGGCGCTGGCACTGGACTTTGAATGGATGAACCGGCAACTGTTCTTCAACGCCTACACGCGTGTGCGTGGGTATTTTGTGGCGAGCGACTTCGAGGCCAAGGCTATGCCCGGCGCGGACGAACTGGCGCTGCTGCAACCGTGGCAGCAACGCTTACCTGCTGCGGTATTCACGCAACCGGTGCCCTTGCCGCCCGTCACCAGCCTTAACCCCGACTCGGGCCACACCTTGCGCGACCACCTGCGCCGCGCCAAGGCATTGTTGGCGGCGGCAGGGTGGCATTACCGCGACGGCGAGTTGCGCAACGCGCAGGGCCAGCCGTTCACCATCGAGTTTCTGGACAACAGCGGCAGCATGGGCCGTGTGGTCACGCCGTTGAGCAAGAACCTCGAAAAACTGGGCATCCAAGTCCAGTACAAGGTGGTGGACTTTGCCATCCTGCAAAAGCGGCTGGATGTGTTTGATTTCGAGGTCATCAGCAACCGCTATGTGGGCAGCGAAGCACCCGGCACCGATTTGTTGGAGCGTTTTGGCTCCAAAGCGGCCCAAACCGTGGGCTCCGGTAATTTGATCGGTGTGCGCGACCCCGTCGTGGATGGTTTGCTCGACCGTGCCATCACGGCCAGAACGCGCCCGGAGCTGGTGGCGGCATTGCGCGCGCTGGACCGCGTATTGCGCCACGGGCATTACAGCATCCCGCATTGGTACGGCAGCGTCCACCGCGTGGCGTACCGCGCTGGCAAGTTTGCGCGGCCCGCCGTGGTGCCGCGCTACTACCAGCCCGAGGGCTGGGTGTTGTCCACGTGGTGGGCCAGCGCGGCGAACCGTTAAAGAGAGGTGAGGGTCATGTGGACGTACATTCTGAAACGCCTGCTGCTGATGGTGCCCACGCTGCTGGGCATCTTGCTGCTGACGTTTGTGGTGATCCAGTTTGTGCCCGGGGGGCCGGTCGAGCAAATGGTGGCCCAGTTGCAGGGACGCGATGCGGGCGGAGAGGGTGCAGCGGCCTCGGGCGCAGGCTACCGGGGGCGGCAAGGCGTGGACGCGGAGCGCATCGACGAAATCAAACGCCTGTACGGCTTTGACAAGCCCGCGCCTGAGCGTTTTGTGCAGATGCTGGGACAGTTTGCGCGTTTTGATTTGGGCCAGAGCTTTTTCCACCACAAGGACGTGTGGACACTGGTGAAAGAAAAGCTCCCAGTGTCCATCAGTTTGGGCTTGTGGACGTTCTTTCTGAGTTATCTGGTGTCGGTACCGCTGGGCATTGCCAAAGCGGTGCGCGCTGGTTCGCGTTTTGACACATTCACCAGCTTGTTGGTACTGGTGGGCTACGCCATCCCGGGTTTTGTGCTGGGGGTGGCCTTGCTGGTGGTGTTTGGTGGCCAGTTGCAGTGGTTTCCGCTGCGGGGTCTTACGTCTTCCCACTGGGAGCAATTGAGTCTGGGTGCGAAGGTGGTGGACTACCTGTGGCACATCGCCTTGCCGGTCACGGCCAGTGTGCTGGGGGCATTTGCCGTGACCACCATGCTGACCAAAAACGCTTTTCTTGAACAGATTGGCCAGCAGTATGTGCTGACCGCACGCGCCAAAGGCTTGAGCGAACGTCGGGTGCTGTGGAAACACGTGATGCGCAACGCGCTGATTCCCATCGTCACTGGGTTTCCGTCGGCGTTCATTGGCGCGTTCTTTGCCGGGTCGCTGTTGATTGAGACCCTGTTCTCGCTCGACGGGCTGGGCTTGCTGAGTTACGAAAGCGTGATGCGGCGCGACTACCCGGTGGTGCTGGGCACACTGTACCTGTTTACGCTGATAGGGTTGTTGACCAAGCTCATCAGCGATCTGTGTTATCTGTGGGTGGATCCGCGTGTCAAATTCGACTGAAACCTTGTGGGCGGTGCCCGCACCGCCATCGCCCAGCCCGCGCCAGCGCGCCTGGCGGCGGTTCAAGCAACACCGATTGGGGTACTGGAGCGGCTGGCTGTTGCTGGTGTTGTGCGTGCTCAGCTTGGGAGCAGAGCTGCTGTCCAACGACAAGCCCCTGCTGGTGCGCTACCAAGGCCAGTGGGTGGTGCCATTGCTGCATAACCCGCCTGAAACCACCTTTGGCGGCGACTTTGACACCCCGACCGACTACCTCGACCCTTATATTCAGCGCCAACTGGCCCGGCCCGGCAACTGGGCACTGTACGCGCCCAACCGTTACCACCACAGCACGCTGAACTACTTTGCCACCGAGCCGCACCCGGCACCGCCATCGGCCCAGAATTGGTTGGGCACCGACGACCGGGGCCGCGATGTGCTGGCACGGTTGCTGTACGGGTTTAGGCTGTCGTGGCTGTTTGCGCTGGCATTGACCGCCACCGGCGTGGTGCTGGGGGTGTTGGCCGGGGCGGTGCAGGGGTTTTACGGTGGCAAAACCGACTTGGCGTTGCAGCGTTTCATGGAAATTTGGGGCGCTTTGCCCGAGTTGTACCTGCTGATCATCTTTTCGGCGGTGTTCGAGCCCAGTGTGGGCTTGCTGCTGGTGTTGCTGAGCCTGTTTGGCTGGATGGGCCTGAGCGATTACGTGCGTGCCGAGTTCCTGCGCAACCGCCAGTTGGACTACGTGCGTGCCGCCAAGGCCTTGGGCCTGGGCAACGGCCAGATCATCTGGCGGCACATCCTGCCCAACAGCCTCACGCCGGTGGTCACGTTTTTGCCGTTTCGCATGAGTGCGGCCATCATGGCGCTCACGTCGCTGGATTTTCTGGGGCTGGGCGTGCCACCGGGCACCCCGTCGCTGGGTGAACTGTTGGCGCAAGGCAAGAACAACATCGATGCGTGGTGGATCTCGCTCTCCACCTTTGGGGTGCTGGTGCTCACACTGTTGCTGTTGACGTTCATGGGCGATGCGCTGCGCGATGCGCTCGACCCGCGCAAGGAGGGCGCATGACCACCGCTGCACCATCACGTACCCCCCCCATGCCACCCTTGCTGGACGTGCGCGGTCTGACCATCGCTTTTGGTGGCCAAAACGTGGTGCATGGCATTGATTTCCACCTCCACGCCGGCGAAAAGCTGGCGCTGGTCGGGGAATCGGGCTCGGGCAAGACCGTGTCCGCATTGAGCCTGCTGCGGCTGTTGCCACAGGCCCGCTTGCAAGGCCAAGCGCTCTGGCACGGGTGCGACTTGCTGGCGCTGCCAGAAGCCGACCTGCGCACCGTACGGGGCAACGAGATTGCCTGCATTTTTCAGGAGCCCATGACGGCGCTCAACCCGCTCTTCACCATTGGCGACCAGATTGCCGAGATCCTGACGCTGAAAAAAGGCTTCACACCCCGGCAGGCCCGTGAGCGGGTGATCGATTTGCTGGCGCAAACCGGCATCCCGGAGCCGCAGCGGCGGGCAGGCGCTTACCCGCACCAGCTCAGCGGCGGCCAGCGCCAACGCGCCATGATTGCCATGGCCTTGGCCAGCGAACCCCAACTGTTGATTGCCGACGAACCCACCACCGCATTGGATGCCAGCCTGCGCCAGCAGATGTTGGCCCTGTTGGGCGAGTTGCAGCAACGGCTGGGCATGGCGGTGCTCATCATCACCCACGATTTGCACCTGGTGCGCCAATTTGCCGACCGGGTGGCGGTGATGGAGCGTGGCCATCTGGTGGAGCAAGGCGATGTGTCCACGGTGTTTGAGCAGCCCCAACACCCTTACACCCGCCAACTGCTGCACAGCCGACCGCAACGCCGCTTGCACCACCGGCGTGCCGACGACCGGCTGGCGGCCACCTCACCCCCCGCGCCCCCCGTGTTGCAAGCCGAGCAACTGCG
>JBLIZX010000285.1:0-2943 GCA_048860285.1 Macromonas sp.
GCGCAGCCTTGGGCATCCCAATAGGCTTGCAGTTTCAGAATGATTTGTTGGAAGGTCAGCATGTGGTGTGCCTGCGGTGGGCGATGCAATTCGCCATCGGTAGAGGAATTCGGGCCTGCGCGCACAAGGCGCAGTCGGGCAGTGTGGCATTTTACGGGGCCACTGTGGTAGCACGGCGCAAATTCAGCGGCGACGCGACAGCAGCAGCAACACCAGCACGCAACCCAGCCACAGCGGCCCCAAGCCCCAGCGGCTGGCCCAACGGGCGTAAGGTGTCAGGCCGGTGCGGCCTTCGGCCTGAGCGTGCAACGTGGCGCGCGTCAGGCGGGGCAATTCGTGCATAACCTGCCCCAGATGGTTGATGACCGCCGTGGCCCCGGTGTTGGTGGCGCGCAGCATGGGGCGCTGCAACTCCAGCGCCCGCATGCGCGAGATGTGGCGGTGCTGGTCAATCGCCACCGAGTCGCCAAACCAGCCGATGTTGCTGACGTTGACCAACACCGTTGGCGCGCGAGCGGGGTCGGTAAAACCAGCAGCCAGTTCTTCGCCAAACAGGTCTTAGTAACAGATGTTGGGCGCAATGCGCTGCCCACCCCACAGCAGCGGCGGCTGGGCCAGCGTGCCCCGGTTGAAGTCGCCCAGCGGGATGTTCATCAGGTTGGTGAACCAACGGAACAGCGGCGGAATGAACTCGCCAAACGGCACCAGGTGGTGTTTGTCGTAACGGTGAAAGTCCAGCGCCCCCGGTGTCCAGCCCGCCACCGAGTTGGTGTAGCCATCGGCCAAGCTGCCCAGCGGCAGGCCCAGCATCACAGCAGCATCGCCCGAGGCGATGGCGTGCAGCAGATTGCGCCAGTAGGCAGGATCTATATCTTGCGGCAGCAGCGGGATGGCGGTTTCGGGAGCCAGCACCAGACGCGGCGCGGCGGTAGCAGCGGGTAGCGCGTCAGCGCCCTGCCCCGCCAGTGCCGGATCGGCTGCCGTTGCTGGGGCCACGGGCGCAACCGCTGCACGCAGTTGCTGGCCGTACCAGTTCAGCGCATCAGGCACACCGCTGCCAGCCTGGAATTTTTCGTCTTGCGCAATGTTGCCTTGCAACAGCGTCACGGCCAGCGGGCCGGTGGAGCTGGTGTGCAGCGGCAACACTTGTTGCAACACCTGACCAGCGCCGGGCCAGACCAGCAACCACAGCCAACCCGCGCCCAGCACCAGCGCCCAGCCGCGTACGGCCACGGTGCCCACACCCAGCCAGCGCGTGGCCGGTGCCGCTGATGCGGCCAAAACCGGCACCATGCGCCCGCGCCACGGCATCCCAGCGGACAGCCACGCCGCCACCCCGGCACTGAACGCGCCCAAGCCATACACGCCCACATACGGGGCCAACGCGCCCAGCGCATCGACCAACGCATACCCCCCTGCGCCCCACGGAAAACCCGTCAGCCAACGGCCCCGGGCCAGCTCGGCCAGCGTCCAGCACGCGGCAAAGGCCAACGCTTGCACCGCAGGCGTAGCACCACGCCAATGCCAGAACGCCGCGCCAGCAGCAGCGTAGAACAACGCCAGAAACCCCGCGAGAGCCAACACCGCCAGCACCGCCAACGCAGCGGGCAAGCCGCCGTAGGTGTGCATGGAAATGAACAACCACCAAAACGTGCCCGCCAGCCACACCAGCGCAAACCACCACGCACGCACCGCCGCTGCCCGCCACGACGGCGCAGCGCGCAGCGCCGGCACCAGCAGCAACAACCCAACCCATTGCAGCCAAGCCACAGGCTGGCCCTGCGGCAACAGCGTACCGGCCCACGGCCAAGCCAGCGCCAACGCCTGACTGGCCCCGGCCACCAGCAGCCACGGCCACCAACGCAACGGCGGCATCAGGCCCCAGCGCCCAGTCGCACCACTTTGAACCACTTGACCGCGCCGCCTTTGGTGTGCTGCACCACCAGGCGCAAACCGTTCAAATCGTGGCTTTCGCCGCGCTTGGGCACCCGGCCCACGGCGTGCGACACCATGCCACCGATGGTCTCGAACTCATCTTCGGGCAATTGCAGGCCAAAGGTCTGGTTCATGTGTTCCACCGGCGTTTCACCACTCACGCGCCAGCCGCCATCGGCCAGCGCCAACACGTAGCCAGCGTCCTCGTCCACGTCGAACTCGTCCTCAATCTCGCCCACAATTTCTTCCAACACGTCCTCAATCGTGATGAGGCCCGCCACGCGGCCAAATTCGTCGATCACGATGGCCAAGTGGTTGCGGTTGCCCCGGAAGTCGCGCAACAAGTCGTTGAGACCCTTGTTCTCTGGGATGAACGTGGCTGGGCGCAGCAGGTGGCGCACGTCAGGGCCAGTGCCCCCAGACTGGCATTGCAACTTGAGCAAGTCCTTGGCCAACAAAATGCCAACGATGTTGTCGCGCTCACCCTCGAATACCGGAAAACGAGAATGTCCCGTTGCAATCACGGTTTGCAGCAGCTCGGGGTAGGGTGCGTTGATGTCCAACACGTCCATGTGTGGGGTGGGCACCATCACGTCGCCAGCGGTCATGTCGGCCATGCGGATGACACCTTCCAACATGATGCGCGACTCGGCGTTGATGATCTCGTTGTCCTCGGCCTCGGCCAAGGTGTCGATCAACTCGTCTTTGGAGTCGGGGCCGGGGTGGATGAACTCGGCCAGTTTTTGCAAAAAACCGCGTTTGTCTTCGTGCCGCACGCTGCGGTGCGGCACGCTACTGGGATAAGGGTCTGCCACTGTCGGACAAGGTAGTTGCGATGGGGCAAGCATACCCCATGCGCCTGACCGCACCGTGGCAAAAATCAAACGCCCAGCATCAAGCGCAAATTTTGCACCGCTGCGCCACTGGCACCTTTGCCCAAGTTGTCCAACCGTGCTACCAGCACCGCATGGCGATGGGCATCGCTGCCAAACACGCGCAGCTCCAGCA
>JBLIZX010000286.1:0-3505 GCA_048860285.1 Macromonas sp.
CACAGCGGGCCTCGGTCGGTATCGTGCAGGTACAGCGCAGCCACCTGTTCCGGTGGGGCGCTGGTTTGGGTGCTGAGCACCATGCCCACGCCCAGGGCGGCGGCGGCCACGGCGGTGGCGTATTCCCCGTCGGGGTGGGCCAGCCGGTGGCAGGCCATCGGTGCTACCAGCACAGGGCTGGGCCAGTCACGGCCCAACAGACGGGTGCGGGTGTGCAGGCCCGCCAGCGGTTGCAGCACGCGCGGGCGCAGTAGCCATTGCTGCCACGCGTCGTGGTTGGTGCGCAAGGTGGTTTCGTCGCCCGCTCCACCGCTGATGTAGGCCCAAGGCGCGGGCTCGAGCCGCTGCTGGGCCAGCGTTTCGTGGTCGGCCAAGGTGTGCAACCCGGCGGGCAGGGCATGACGTTGCAAGGAGGGCATGGGCAGGGTGGCGCTCAGGTGTTGGCCCATTGTCGCAACAGGTTGTGGTACACGCCGGTCAGGGCGGTGGTTTCGGGCGATTCGCCGTGCTGTTGGCGCAGTTTGAGCAGGTTCATGTCCAGGTCGAACAGCAAGCGGCGCTGCTCGTCGTGGCGCACCATGCTTTCGATCCAGAAAAAGCTGGCGATGCGTGCTCCCCGCGTGACCGGGGCCACACGGTGGACGCTGGTGCCGGGGTAGATGACGGCATCACCTGCGGGCAGTTTGACGCGCTGTTCGCCATAGCTGTCGTGGATGGTGAGTTCACCGCCATCGTAGCTGCCAGGATCGGCCAGAAACACGGTGCAGGAGATGTCGCTGCGCACCCACTCGCCGCTGGCGCTGGAATGCAGCACCGCACCGTCCACATGGGCCCCGTAAAAGTTGGCTGCGCCGCTGTAACGGTTGAACAGCGGGTTGAAAATCTTGCGTGGCAAGGTGGCCGAAAAAAACAGCGGATCGCGCTGCAACGCCGCCAGTACCAGCGCCTGCAATTGGCGCGAGGCGGCGCTGTCTTGCGCCAATTGCAGGTTGTTTTTTTGCGTCACCGCTTGCGTACCTGCGCTGCTGCGGCCATCCACCCACGGTGCGTCATCCCCCAGCAGGGCTTGTGCGGTGCGTACTTCGTCGGGGGTCAGCAGTTGTTTCAGGTGCAGCAGCATGGCAGGCGGTGGGCAAATGAACGATCAAAACAGGGTCTTCAGGGTCAACTGTACGGCGCGCGGAGCTCCCGGTGCGTAAAAACCCCGGTACAACGAGTCGGCGTACAGTTTGTCGGTCAGGTTGGTCACGTTGAGCTTGAGCGAGGTGGCATCGGTCACGTTGTACTCGGCCATCGCGTCCACGGTGGTGAAGGATGGGGCCACCAGCGCGCGGTTGCCGTCTGGGTTTTGTTCGCCTCGGTAGTTCAGGCCCGCACCCACGCGCAACTTGGGCATCAGGCGGTAGGTGGTCCACAGGCTGGCACTGTGCTTGGGGGTCAAAGCCGGACGGTCGCCTTCTTGTTGTGCCGCGCCAGTGGAGCCAGCAGGCCGACCGCTGTCGATTTTGGCGGCCGGAATCCAAGTGTGGTTGTAAAACACTTCCCACTTGGGTGTAATACGACCGGCCAAGTTGAATTCCATGCCAGTGGCGTGGCGCTTGCCCGACAGCAGGTAGCTGTCGGCGGTGGGTTCGTCGGTGTTGCGTTCGTTGTACTTCTCGGAATGGAACAGGGCCACACCCAGCGAGGCTTTCTGTTCGAACAGCTCAAATTTGCCACCGATTTCGAAGTTGCGGCTCTTTTCGGGTGGGGTGTTGAGCAATTTTTCGTTGTTGCTGCCTGGCGTGTTGCAGATGTTGATACCGTGGGCGTAGGTGTCGCCTGAGGTGTTGAACGATGTGCCGACGGAGGCGTAGTACGAGGCCACGTCGCTGGGCTGGTAGATCACGCCCAAGCGCGGACTCAGCAGTGTGTCTTCGATATCAATGTTCTGTACCGGATTGCAGGTGTTGGTGGTGTTCTTGGTGCTGAAGCGATCCACGCGCAGCCCGCCCAACAGCTTGATCTGGTCGGTGATGGACACCGTGTCTTGCGCATAGACCCCAATCGTTTGGCTCTTGAAACTGTTGAGCACCGGCTCGCCACGGGTATCGGCACGCCACGCGCCATCGTTGGGGGTACCCACGGTGGTGGTCAGGCCACTGGCGCTGCCGGCAAAGCTGTTGTTGCGCTGAGCGTTTTCGACACTGATGTCCACGCCGGCGATCAGTTCGTGTTTTTTGCCCCAAGCTTCAAACTTGTTGGTCAAATCGCTTTGGAGTTGTGTCAGGTCGCTGGTGCCCACGCGCCCTTTGGGGGTGCGGGTGATGGGGGTGCTGTCGTTGTAGGGGTTGGTCAGGCTGGTGGTGGCACCGTTGGTTTGGCCAAAGCGCACCACACTGGCCCACAGGTCACGTTCGTAGGTGCCGTGGCGCAGGGTGGTTTTGAGCGAGGTGTCTTGGTCAAAACGGTGCGTGTGGCTCAGGGTGGCGTAGGCGCTGCGGGTTTGCAGGTGGTCTGAGGCCAGACCGTAGTAATTCTTGGCGGGCAGGGTAGGCACAATTTTGCCGTCGTTGCTGGTGTACCACGGGTGGTTGTAGAGCGGAATGCCGTTGGTTTCCAGATAGTACAGGCCCACCGAGAACTCGTCGCGCAGCCCAATGCCCCAGCGGAAGGTGGGGGCAATGCCTTGTTTGTTGACCGCAGCGCCGTAGTTGTCGGCTTCATGATGCAAGGCATTGATGCGCAAAGCCGAGTCTGGGCTGGTTTGGATGTTGAAGTCGCCGGTGGCGCGCACTTCTTTGCCCGAGCCGATGGTCAAATCCACCTCGTGTTGCGTCATCAGAAACGGTTGTTTGCTGACTTGGTTGACCACGCCGCCGGTCGAACCCTTGCCAAACAGCATGGAGGCTGAGCCTTTGAGCACCTCGACGCGGTCCATGTTGAAGGTATCGCGCTCAATCAGCGCAGCGTCTTTGAGGGCATCGACGTAAATGTCACCGGCTTGACCCAGTGAGAAACCGCGCAGGCGCACATCTTCTTCGCCGGTTTCTCCGGCTTGGAAGGTCACGCCAGCGGTGGTTTTAAGCACTTCACGGAAATCATCGAGGTTGCGGTCGTCGATCAGGTGCTCCGTCATCACGGTGACGGATTGCGGAATGTCGCGCAGGGCTTGCTCGCCTTTGCCAATGTGGCTGGTTTTGGCGCGCAGGCTGGTTTTGGCGGCGGGGCCGTCGGCTTCGGCGCTGCCTTGCACCGTGACGGTGGGCAGTGTGGTGGCGTTGTCACCCGATTGTGCCCAGGCCCCCACTGAACCGGCGAGCAACAACGCCCCCAAAGGCAACAACGCGGGGCGGAACGTGGCGGCAGCGCAATCCAACGGCAAAGCAGGGGAGGTGGCGGGCATGGGTTCTTTCCAAACAAGCAAAAACACAACACAGAACAATGGGGCCGATCAGCGAAACGGATTCTACATCGCAAATGAGAAAGATTCGCATTAAGTATCCGTATTTTTAAACTTGCCTAT
>JBLIZX010000287.1:0-4351 GCA_048860285.1 Macromonas sp.
CTCACTGGAAAAACTCATCGGCTACAACGCCCGCCGCGCGGCCCTGACCGTGATTGGTCAACTGGTACAACAACTGGAACCGTACGGCTTGCAAGGCCCCATCGACTATTCCGTGCTCGACTTGGTGGCCTACAACCCCGGCGTGACATCGCGCCAGTTGTGCACCGCACTCAACATCTTGCCGCCCAACTTGGTGGGCATCGTGCGGCAACTCGAACAACGCGGCTTGGTGCAAAAACTCGAACACCCCACCGACCGCCGGGCCCAAGGCCTGTACCTGACCGAAGCGGGCCAAACCCTGCACGCCGCCGCCGAACGCACCACCGAACAGGTGGAATCCGATGCAGCCCACCGGCTCACCGAAACAGAACGCACCATCCTCATCAGCATGTTGCGCAAAATTTACCTGCCGTAAATGGGTGGTATTGGCACACCAGTGCCCAAGACTGTGGCCAAATGGCACAAAAACCCACAAGTTTGTGACAGCCCTGTTCATTTTTCGCTATAAGTACCGACAATTCAGAACAGAATCTCTTTAAGAAAATTGTCGCGCCATGCCCCAACCCACCACCACCAGCAGGATGCCGCAGCCGTTTCTGCGCTTGTCCCTGACCGCCAAACTCTGCGTTGCCTCCACCCTGTTGTGCGTGCTGTGTGTGGCCCTCACCAGCGCCGTACTGGGCGTGCGTATTTCGCACGTGGCCACCGAACAAGCCGACCGGCAAGCCAGCCTGGCCGCGCGCGAAGTGGCCCAAACCGTGGCGGCCGACATCGGGCGCAGCTTTGTGGCCGTCAAAACCTTTGCCAACACCCTGCAAGGCATGAAAGCGTCGGGCCACGCCCCCAGCCGCGAACAGATCGATGCGATGGCGCGCCAAGTGCTCGAACTGCACCCCGAGTTCATCGGCACCTACTCCATTTGGGAGCCCAACGCCTTGGACGGGCGAGACGCTGACTACGTCAACAAAACGCCCGCTTACGATGCCACGGGCCGCTACATCGCCTACTGGAACCGGGGCAGTGGCCAAATTGCGGTCGAAGCACTGGTGGATTACGAAAAAGCCGGTGCCAACGACTGGTACGACATTCCGCGCAAGACCCTCAAAGACGCGCTGATGGAACCTTATATGTACGCCGTGGCGGGCAAAAATGTGCTGATGACCACCATCAGCGCCCCGGTGGTGGTCAACGGCAAGTTTGTGGGAGCTGCGGGTTCCGACATGCCCTTACAAGACTTGGTGGCCCGCATTGGCCAGATGCAACCCATCCCGGAAAGCCGTGCGGCCTTGGTCTCCAACGGTGGTTTGTACGTGGCGGTGCAAGACACCGACAAACTGGGCAAAAAAGCCAACGACATTCCCGCCGACGCGTTGGCCCAAGTGGCCAAAGGCAGTCCCCACCGTTACGAAGATGAGCAAGGCTGGATCCACTTGCTTCAGCCGGTGCAAGTGGTGGACGGCGTAGCGCCTTGGAGCGTGCGCATTTCCTACCCCGTCAGCGTCGCCCGGGCCGAAGCGCAAGAACTGTTGTGGACGGCACTGGTATCGGCACTGGTAGCGTGTTCGCTGGCTGGCTTTGCCATGGTGGTGCTGGTGCGCCACCTGATGCAGCCGGTGCGCGTGTTGAGCGAGACCATGAGCCGCCTGGCCGGGGCCGAAGCCAACCTCGAAGTCCGGCTCGACGAACAGGGCGACGACGAGTTGGCCCACATCGGACGGGGCTTCAACCAGTTCATCGGCAAAATCAGTGGGGTGTTCCAACAAGTGCGCCAAAACGCCGACGCTGTGGCCAGCGCCAGCGGTGAAATCGCCCACGGCAACCAAGACTTGTCGGCGCGCACCGAGCACCAAGCCAGCGCCTTGCAAGAAACAGCGGCCTCCATGGAACAACTCAACCAAACGGTGGGCAACAACGCCGACAACGCGCAACAAGCCAAAGAGCTGGCCCTGCGTGCGTCCGAAATTGCCCGTCAGGGCGGTGACGTGATGGAACAAGTCGTGACCACCATGCGCGATATCCACGATGCCTCACGCCGTATCAGCGAAATCATCGGCACCATCGATGGCATTGCGTTCCAAACCAACATCTTGGCCCTCAACGCCGCCGTCGAAGCGGCCCGCGCTGGCGAACAAGGCCGGGGCTTTGCCGTGGTGGCCAGCGAAGTGCGCAACTTGGCCAGCCGCTCCGCCGAAGCGGCCCGTGCCATCAAAACCCTGATTCAGAGCAGCGTGGAACGTGTGGAAGCGGGCAGCAGCTTGGTCGATCAGGCCGGCAACACCATGAGCAACGTGGTGCAAGGCATCCAGCGCGTCACAGAAATTGTCAGCGACATCAGCGCCGCCAGCTCTGAACAAGCCCAGGGCGTACACGCGGTGGGCGAAGCCATTGCCCAAATGGACCGCAGCACCCAACAAAACGCCGCCTTGGTCGAAGAAATGGCCGCCGCCTCCACCAGCCTCAAGAGTCAGGCCAGCGAGTTGATGCGCGCCATCTCCATCTTTGAACAGCGGCGTTAAATCCCGGCGGCGGTCACAGCAGCAACTGCGCTTGGATCTCGCGTGCAATGCCGTCCAACGGCACCACCTTGGCCACCGCACCGCGCTTGACCGCCTCTTTGGGCATGCCGTACACCACGCAACTGGCCTCGTCCTGCCCGACGGTCTGGGCACCGGCCTTGCGCATCTCCAGCAGGCCAGCGGCACCGTCGTCGCCCATGCCGGTCATGATGACCCCCAGTGCGTTGGCTCCGGCACACTTGGCCACGGAGCGGAACAACACGTCCACCGATGGACGGTGCCGGTTCACCAGCGGCCCATCCACCACCTCCACGTGGTACTGCGCACCGTTGCGCCGCAGCAGCATGTGCTTGCCCCCCGGCGCAATCAACGCGCGCCCAGCCATCACCCGGTCGTTGTGACGGGCCTCGCGCACCTCAATTTGGCACAAACCATGGAGCCGACTGGCAAACGCCGCCGTAAAGTGTTCCGGCATGTGCTGCACGATCACGATACCCGGTGAGACACGTGGCAACGCCGTCAGCACCACCTCCAGCGCCTGCGTGCCGCCAGTGGACGTGCCCAGCGCCACCACCCGTTCGGTGGTGCGCAGCAAGGCGCTGCTGCGGGGGTCGGCGGCGGGCAATACCGCGTCCGCCGTCAACTTGGGAGTCACCTGCAAACGGCGTACATTGGCACGCGCCGCCGCCTTCACCGCACTGATGAGATCGTCCGATACATCGTTCAAAAACTGCTTGAGCCCGATCTTGGGCTTGGTGATGATGCTGACCGCTCCCGCCGACAGTGCCGCCATCGCGGTCTCAGTGCCTTTCTCGGTCAAGGTGGAGCAAATCACCACCGGCGTGGGCCGCTCGGCCATGATCTTTTTCAAAAAGGTGATGCCATCCATGCGTGGCATTTCAATGTCGAGCACGATCACATCGGGCCACTGCACTTGCATGCGCGTCATGGCCAACAGCGGGTCGGCGGCGGCACCGATCATCTCAATGTCGGGGTCGGCTTGCAACTGCGCCATCAACACTTGGCGCACCACCGCCGAATCGTCCACCACCAGCACCTTGATTTTGGCCATTGTTTTGTCTCACATCCTTTCCGCATACCGCTTGCGCGGTGGCACATGCCAAGTGTGGCACAAACCAGTGCCGCTTCAGGCGGGTTGCAGCGGCGCTTGGTACAACCACACCGGGCGGCCATCCGGGCATGTCCACACAGCGGTGGGGGGCCAGGCTGGGTCGGCAAATTCCAAACTGGCCAGCCACGCGCCGGGGTGCAGTTGCTGTGCGGCCTTGGCCATCGCGCGCGGCATGGTCTCAGGCCGCTGAAACAGGTACACCAAATCGCACCGCCCCCAGTCGTCGGCCCACATGTCGCCACGCCGCACACGGGCCCAGGGGCAACGCCAGCGGCACCACCACCACAAGGGCCAACTGCGCTCGGTGCCCAGCAGTGTGGCCTGTGGGTAGGCCCGGTGCAAGGCTTGCAAGCCGTGGCCCAAACCACAGCCTGCGTCCAGTACCGTGGCCGCAGGGGGCAAAGGCAGCACCTGTGCCAAACCCTCCAGCGCGTTCAACGGCGTGGGGAACACCGGCGCATCGCGCCAACTGCCAGGCGGGTACAGCCACAGCAACAGCAGCAACGGCAACAACCACAGCCACACAGGCCACGCCTGGCCCCCTTGCAGCCACTGCTGCAACCACAACGATGCCGGAAACCCCACCGCCACCAACACTTGCCGCCAACGGGTCTGGCCCAGCCACAAACCGCCCCCCAGCGCCAACAACACCGCGGCCCCAGCGGCCCACAACGGGGGCCACCCACGCTGCAACCCGACCATC
>JBLIZX010000288.1:0-5838 GCA_048860285.1 Macromonas sp.
CACAAACATACCACCGCCAATCCAGCCCAGCAGTGCCGCACCCAGCGTGATCACCACCGGGAAGCGGTCCATCAGTTTGAGCACAAATTTGCTGCCCCACACGATGATGGGGATGCTGATGAGGATGCCGAACACCACCAAACCCATTTCGCCCTTGGCCGCACCGGCCACGGCAATCACGTTGTCCAAGCTCATCACGGCATCGGCAATCACGATGGTCTTGATGGCACCGGCCAGCGTGGTCGCGCCTTCAATGTTCTCGTGACCATCGTCTTCGGGTTGCAGCAGCTTGATGCCAATCCAGAACAACAGCAACGCCCCCACCACCTTGAGGAACGGCAGCGCCAACAGTTGCAGGGCAAAGAAAATGAGCACCACACGCAGGGCAATGGCCCCGGCCACACCCCAAAAAATGCCCTTGTTGCGTTGTTCCTCAGGCAGCTTGCGGCAGGCCAGCGCAATCACCACCGCGTTGTCGCCGCCCAGCAAAATGTCGATAGCGATGATTTGCAACACCGCTAGCAAGAATGCCATACTGAAATAATCCATACTTACCTCGATCAAAAAACCAGTGTTCACGCATGGGCCGTGTCCAAGCGCCCCGAAGGGGGCGCTTGTTGCAACATGCGGTCAAAAAATTCGAGCAACAACGCCTGTTCGCATTCGTTCAAGCATTGCATCAGCTCTTGGTTGCGTCGCTCAATGGCGGCCATGACCTTGTGGAACAAGGTTTTGCCCGCTGCCGTGAGCGACAGACCCACACTGCGCGCGTCCACCTTGTCACCCATCTTGATGACCTTGCTGCGCTCCATCAAGCCACGGGCCACCAAAGCGTGGGCCGTGCGGCTGGCTTGGGTTTTGTCCAAGTTGGTTTCAAACGCCAGCCGGGTCACGGTGATTTGCGGAAACGAACCCACCGCCGCCAAGCAACGCGTCTCGGCCAGCGACAGGCCACAAGCCGCACGGTACATGGCTTGGCTGGCCAGATCGTTGAGTTTGCTCAGGTTGTTGAGGCGGTAGGTAAAGTACCGCTTCAGCACCGGCTCGGTACGGCGCTCACCGGCAGGCATGTGTCCCCTCGCCGTCAAATGTAGTTCGACAACAGCGGGTGGTGCTGCGCGTGGTGGCGCATGTGCAGCGACAAACCCAACGCCGCCATGTGGTTGGAATTGCGGCCCAGAATGGTCTGCGACAACGGCAAGAATTCGGCTTCTTCAAATTCGGCATGCGCGCGGTACTGGCGCACCAAACGCTCAATGTCGGCGGCATTCACGTCGCTGTGCTGGCCCTTGGCCACTTTCTTCAGGCCAGATTCCAGGCTCTTCCACAGCTTTTCCAGCTCGCGGTGCTCGTCGGTCAGGCGCTTGACCATCGTCTGCACGCGGTCGCGTTCGGCACCTTTTTCTGCGTCGTGCAACACCGCCGGAAACAGCTCGCGCTCCTCGTCCAAATGGTGCTCAAAAATGGCTTCGCGGAAAAAATCCACCGCACGTTCGGCAATGTCGCGCGCACGCTGGGCTGGCACCAACAGGGCGGGCAGTTCGCCCAGCATGTCCAGCTTTTTAACAATACCAACGTGGCATTGCGAAAAATCGGCAATGGCTTCGTTTTGGGGGGTAGCAGATGAAGTCATAACAGGCTCTCCTGGTGGATGGTTATCGAAAAAAACACAAAGCGGATTACAAAAAATGGGGTAGCCACCGCTGCGGCTACCCCGGTCAAAGTCGTGCGACAGATGGGGGGCCAATGCCCCCACCGCAAGGCAACAAGCTTACCCCACGAACTGAACCAGCCACAACGGCACGATAGGGAAGAACAGGAACAACAGCGTGCGCAGCACGTCGCTGACGAGGAAGGGCATCACGCCCTTGTAGCTTTCCTCCATCGGCACAGTTTTGGCCATACCGTTCACGATGTACACGTTCAGGCCCATCGGCGGTGCAATCAGGCCAAAGCCCACCGTCATCAGCACCATGATGCCGAACCACAGCGCCACCATGTCTTTGGGCATGCCAAAGTCCAGGCCCATCACCATCGGGAAGAAGATCGGCACCGTCAGCAACAGCATGGACATTTCGTCCATCACCGCGCCCAGCGCGACGTAGAACAACAAAATGGCGGCAATCACCATCAGCGGCGGCAAGCCCCAGCTGCCCACCACCTCGGCCAGTTGGCCCGGCACTTGGGTCATGGCCAAAGCGGCATTCATGGTGTCGGCCCCCATAAAGATCAAGAAGATCATGGCCGCGCTGGCAGCGGTGCCCATGAAGCACTCTTTGAGCTTGACGAAAGTCATTTCACGCTTGAGCGTGGCAATCAACAGGGTAGAGGCCGCGCCCACCGCCGAACCTTCGGTCGGGGTGAAGAAGCCACCGTAAATGCCACCAAACACCAGCGCAAAAATCACCAGAATCGGCAACACACCCATCACTTTGGCCATGTCCAGACGCTCGCGGTCTTCGGTCACATCGGGGGCTTGGCCCGGTACCAAGCGCACATAAATGGCCACCGCCAGCATGTAGCCAAACATGGCAATCAGGCCCGGCACCACCGCAGCGGCAAACAATTTGGAGATGTTTTGCTCGGTCAAAATGGCGTACACCACCAGCACCACCGACGGCGGAAACTGGATACCCAACGTGCCGCCAGCCGACAACACCCCGGTGGCCAAACGGCCCGAGTAGCCGTGGCGCTTCATTTCGGGCAACGCCACGCCAGTGATGGTGGCCGCGGTGGCCACCGAGGAGCCGCTCACGGCACCAAACGCGGCACAAGCCAGAATGGAGGCCATCGCCATGCCGCCCTTGAAACGGCCCATGACCGCAGCAGCAAACGAGAACAAGTCCTTGCTGATACCACCCTTGGTGGCAAAGTAGCCCATCAAAATGAACAGCGGAATCACCGACAGGTCGTAACCCGCAAAGCGGGCAAAGGCTTGGGTGTTCATGAAGTTGGCAAACGGCTCCCAGCCCGCCTGCCCAATGTAGCCAATCGCACCGGCAATGAACATGCTCACCGCAATGGGGAAGCGCACCGCCATGCACAGCAGCATGCTGCCAAAAATCAAACCTGCTAGCGCCAACGGGGTCATGCTTTCACCTCTTCTTGTTTGGCTTCAAAGCCAGTGGCCACTTGCACCAGCGCAATAATGGCGGTGATGGCAAAACCCGGTGCCATACCGGCGTACACGATCCATTCGGGCAAGCCCATCAACATGGTTTGCGAACCCGAATCGTAGGCGCTGAGGCCACCCACCGAGGTGCGCCAGCACAAAAAGATGAACATCAGGGCCAACATCAGCGCACCAATGCGGTCGAGCGCACCGTTGACGCTGTCGCTGCAATTGCTGGTAAAGAAGTCCACAATGATGTGGCCTTGGCGCGCTTGCGACAACGGCATAAACAACGCAATCGCCACGCCCGTGGCCATCGCCGTCAGCTCAAACGCGCCGACCATATCGCCGCCGCTGGTGTTGCGCAGCAACAAGTTGCCACACGTGATGACGGTAATGGCCGTCAGCAGCACCCCGGCCAAAATGGCGCACAGCTCTGCAATCCAAGTCAGTATTTTCACAATACCACTCCTGTGAGAAATTTAAAAAACCGCACTACGCAAAAGGGAGGTTGAACACAACCTCCCTTGCACTCGCCAACGAGCTGTGGCTTATTTGGTGTACTTTTGAATCAGGGCGCGGGCATCGGCCAGCAAGGCTTTGCCGTCTACGCCTTTTTTGCTGATGTCGGCGGCCCACTGGTCGTCAATCTCGCCAGAGGCGCGCTTCCAGTTTTCCAGTTCAGCGGCAGAAATCACGGTCACGCTGTTTTTGGCAGCGATGAACTTTTCTTTGCCGGGCACGTCGTTGTCGCCCAGGATCTTGCCCATCCACACCGAGGTGTCGCGGCCCGAATGCTTGTCGATGACTTTTTGCAGATCGGGGCTGAGCGACTCGTACTTGGCCTTGTTCATGGCGACCACGAACAACGTGGTGTACAGACCGGGCTGGTTGCGGTCGGTTTCGGTCACGTATTTGGTCAGCTCGTTGAGCTTGATGGAGGGGCTGACCTCGTAGGTGGTCACAGCACCGTCCAGCACGCCTTTGGACAGCGCGTCTGGAATGCCCGGCACCGGCATGCCCACCGGCACGCCACCGATGCTGGCAATCAACTTGCTGACCATGCGGGTGGGGGCGCGCACTTTCATGCCCTTTACGTCGGCCATGGTGTGAATGGGCTTCTTGGCGCTGAAGATCACGCCCGGGCCGTGTACGTGCATGGCCACCACTTTCACGTCTTTGAACTCGTCGCGGGCGTGCTTGTCGTAGTAGTCCCACGCGGCGGCGCTGGTGGCCTCGGCGTTGCTCATCATGAAGGGCAGTTCAAACACTTCCATTTTGGGGAAGCGGCCTGCGTTGGAGCTGGGCAGCGTCCAAACCACATCGGCCACGCCCGTGCGGGCTTGTTCGAACAGTTGCGGCTGGGTGCCACCCAACTGCATGGACGGGAAGATGTTGCACTGCAACTTGTTGCCCGAGTCTTTGGCGATGTTGTCGCACCAACCGCGCAGCATTTTGGTGTGCTGGACGGTGGTAGCGTTCAGGAAGTGGTGAACCTTGAGCGTGACCGTCTGGGCCTGCGCCGACATGGCGGCACAGGCCAGGCCAGCGGCCGCCGCAGTCAGTTTGAGAAGTGTTTTCATGTGGAGAAGGTTGGGAAACCAAGGGTAAGGTTAGTGTACGAATGGTTGCTAACGCCACAAATTAGGGTTTTCCCCCGGATTCTGGTTTTTGCCCCAACTTTTTTTACAAGACCCTGACGTTAATACCACATGTACGCAGATTGCGCTTTTTGCAACAAAATGGTCACACACACGGACTACATTGCGGCGTTTGTGTTTGTTGGAGACATACCCCCATGCTGACCCCCGAACAACTGGTGGCCGCCCAAAAAGCCCGGCTGGCCGCGCTGCACGAACTCACGCTCAAACACGTATCGAGCGTGGAAAAGCTGACGCAACTCAACCTGCAATTGCTGAAAAATGCCATCGACAACCACGCCGAACACACCCATACCCTGTTCAGCGCCCAAAGCGTGAACGATTGGCTGCACGCGCACAGCCAACTGTGGCACCCCTTGAGCGAACGCGCCACGCAGTACCAGCAGCAGCTCCACACGATTGCCACCGAACTCCAGCACGAAGTCCAGCACTTCTTGCAGCAACACCCGCTCCACCTGCCCACGCACACCCCACCCAGCACGGACACCACCCCGACCCAAGCACCGGGTGGCCACTGACCAGCGGTTACGCGCTGGCGGTGACGTGACCGGCTGATGGCCGCAAGCTGCCGGGATGGATACCCAGCACCTGCAGCAATTCTCAATATGAATACATTAAATACATTTAAAATCAAATACTTATCTTAAATTGCAGCATTTTGCTTATTTTGCAAGTTTTTGATTTATATGGTTCTTTTTCCATATTGAGAATTGCTGCAGCACCTGAGAACGTGTTCACGATCCATAAGATTTGGTTGAAAATGCGGGGATACGCAGTAAAAAGTACCCCAGTGATATCAGTCGCGAACAGTTTGCCGTGATTTTGCCGATGCTCGAATCGGTGCGGCGCAAGACCAAACCCAGAACGGTAGACCTGTACGAAGTGTTCTGCGCGGTGCTGTACCTGCTGCGCAGCGGCTGTCAGTGGCGAGCACTGCCCAGCGACTTTCCCAAATGGCGCACGGTGCATTCGTACTTTGCCAAATGGAGCGAACCAGATGAGGATGGGGTGAGCGTGCTGGAGCGGGCGTTAAAAAAATCAGGTTGGCGCGGCCCGCGAGAGACT